>NZ_JBHVSY010000007.1:0-143366 GCF_042884935.1 Streptomyces sp. NPDC058092 | reverse complement strand
TCCTCAATCACCGGACGGGCTCGAATTCCGGCGCCGGACACCTTCATGACCGCTAGTCCTCAATCACCGGACGGGCTCGAATTCCGGCGCCGGACCCCTTCATGACCGCTAGTCCTCAATCACCGGACGGGCTCGAATTCCGGCGCCGGACACCTTCATGACCGCTAGTCCTCAATCACCGGACGGGCTCGGGGTGTTGCCGGGCGGGCTCGACTTTCTGATTCGGTCGAGGACGTCCGTGTAGAGGGAGCGTTTGTCGGGGCGGGCGTGGGCGGTGGCCTGGCGGAGGGCCGGGATCGCTGCCTCGCCCATCCCGACGAGCCCCTCGGCCGCCGTCCTGCGCACGACGGGGTTCGGGTGCGCGAGCAGTCCCGTCACGGCGGGGATCGCGGGCTCCCAGTCGGCGTGGCAGAGCGTGCGGATCGCCGTACGCGTCACGTCCGGCAGGGGATCGTCCAGCAGGATCATCGTGTGGCCCAGATAGGTGCGCCGGTCCAGCATCGTCCGTGAGGTCCGGTGGGCACGCAGGCGGACCTTGGCCCGGGGATGGTGCAGCAACTCACCGATCAGGTCGCGTAGTCGGGAGTCCTTGTCCGGATCCGGGCCCCAGTGCGCCTCGGCCAGTTCCGCGAGGGCCCGGCTCGTCTGTTCCGGGGTGCCGTTCCGGGCCAGGTCCAGCAGTTCCCGCCTCAGCGGGCGCTGCGAGGCTCCGGCGGGCGCGGCCGGGGCGCGGTCACGGAGCGCTGCCAGCGCTGCCGCGTCCTGCTGTACGGCGTCCGGGCCGCGCAGCGGACCTTCGACGAGAAGGAGCCGGTCCGCGAGGTCGTCGCGTCCTTCGGCGCGCAGTCGCCGACACGTGCGCGTCAACGCGGGGGTGCGCAGCAGTCTGCGGTCGAGGAGCAGGTCGAGGAACCCCCAGGCCCCGGCGTCGAGGCGGTCGCCGAGGGTCGTGGCGAGCGCGTCGGCGGGGTAGGTGCGCAGTGCCGCGCCGACCGCCGGCCCGGCGGCGGGCGGGGCCTGCTCCCACCACTCCAGCAGCAGCGGCACCAGTGGCTCCAGTGCCCACGGGTCGAGCTTCGAGGCCGCGTGGGCCACCCGGTCGTGCAGGATGTCGTCGTCCCGGAGCTCCGCCTCGTCGAGGGTGCGCAGTGCACGGGCCAGGTCCACGCCGATGGGTATGTCGATGTGCCCGCGGAGGTATGCGCGAAGCACCGGCAGCCGGGCCTCGGCCTCGGGCCACTTCGCCAGCGCCAGGGCGGCGGTCTCCCTGCGGTCCGCGGCGGCTGACCCCAGCATGTCCAGCAGACGCTCCCGCAGGGCCGCCGAGCGGGGCTGGTCGAGGTCGTCGATGTGTACGCGTCGTGGCGGCGGCGTCGGCGCGTGGGCGGTCTCGGCGATGGTCCAGGACGGTACGTCGAGGGGCTGAAGATCCGTCATCCAGTCGAGCAGGGCGGCCCGGACCTCGGGGTCCGCGCCATGGTGGACCTCGATCAGTGCGGTCAGTCGGTCTCGCGAGCCGACCCTGCCGTCGTCCTGTCGGCGGAACTCCTCCAGAGTGCCCGGTACGCGCACCGCGTCGTCCAGCGCCGCCCGCCATGTCCGGGTCTCGGCGGGCAGGGGTGCCGCGGCGGGCTCCGGGACTGCGAACGCCTCCCTCAGCACGGCGGCCCGGGCCTGCCAGGGGTCGGAGCCGAGCCGGGCGACCGCGAGTGCCTGATCGAGGTCGGCGCGGACCAGCACCGCGCCGAGGCGGCGCAGCAGCGTCAGCGTGGACCGGCCCGGCGTCGTGGGTGCGGGACGAAGGGCCCGTACCGCAGCGGCTGCGGTCGGCCTGCCGGCCGTCGTCAGCATCGGCGCGACCGCTTCGAGTACCGCGATCAGGTCGTGCCGGTCCTCGTCCCGGGCGCCGACGAGCGCGTCGAGAAGGACCCGCGCGGACCGGGCGAACACCGTCAGCTCCCCGGCCGCCCAGGGTCCGGGGCAGATACGCAGCGCGAACCGCACCACCCGGTCCCGGACCGCGGGCCGGGAGCCGGCCAGCCGGAGCCAGTCGGCGAGCATCGGTCGCAGCTCGTTCAGCCGGTCGGGGTGGAGCGGCGCGTCCCGCTCGGCGACGCGCAGCGCGACCGAGGGATTCCAGCCCCCGTCCACCAGCGACCTGATGTCACGGTTCACCGCACCGTCCACCGACGACCGCCGTGCGACGGCCGATGTGGTGATCCCATACCTGGCCGACGGTATCGCCAGATCTTTCACGTCCCCCGAGGCCAGGCCGACCCGGCCGTCCGCCACCAGGGAGAGCAGGGTGGCCGCCACCGGTGACGCCTGGTTGTCCAGTGCGAGGACCGAGCGGGCGCCGAGGGCGCCGTCGAGGCCCTCCAGCAGCAGTTCGCGGGTACGGCCGTCCCGGCTGTGCTCGGCGGCGGCGAGCAGTGTCGCCGCGTAGGCGTCGCCGAGGACGGCGTGCAGGGCCGCGACGAGCGTGCCGCGCAGCCCGGGGTTGTCGTGGTGCCCGAGCCAGAAGAGCAGCTTGGGCAGCGCCGCCGGTGTGCCCGCGCGGACCAGCGCCTCGGCGGCGGTCTTCTTGATGTTCATGTTCGGATGGTCGAGACATGCGGCGATCGCGGTGCACGCCCAGTGGGCACGTGCGTGGCCCAGGGCGACCACGGCCTGCCGGACGGTCTGGATGTCCTGAGCGGTGGTCAGCGCGATCAGGGTCGCCGACAGCGCCTGCGCGTCCTCGCCCGTGGCGTCGCGGGCGAGCAGGGCGATGACATGTTTGCGTACGTGCCGGTCGCGGTGGCGCAGCAGCCGGTGCACCCGGGCGCGGGTGCCCGCCCAGGGGGCCCGGAGCAGCAGTTCGAGCAGAATCGCCTGCTCGCGGTCGGACAGCCCGGGCCGGTCCAGCAGATCCAGTGCCGTGGTCGCGACGAGTGCGTGGCCGGCCTCTCGCGCGTCTGCCGTGTCCAGCAGGCAGACGGGCCGGATCGCGCCCCGCTCCTGGAGCCGACGGCCCAGGGCGTGCACGGCGTCCAGGACCTCCTGCGGCACCACGGGCTCACCGCCCGGCTGCCCGTGTTCGCGCTCCCGCACCGCCGCCTGCTCGGCCACGACGCGCAGCAGCAGATCGGCGATGACCGGCAGTGAGCCGGCGTTGCCGTGGGTCGCGAGCCGGCACAGCGCCGCCACCGGCTCGTCCGGGTTCGGATGGGAACGCAGCAGGGCCAGTTCCCGCTCGTCCGGGCCACCCAGGTCCGCTGCGATGCGCGCCGGCAGGTCGACGGGATCCAGCCGTACGAGGAGGGCGCGCCGCTGCTCCGGATCGCGGGTCAGCTGCCACAGCAGTTCGAGGGCGCGGTTCCGTACGGCGTACAGATGAGGCGCGATCAAGTCCCCGGTCAGGCCCAGTCCTTCTCGCAGGGCCGCTGCCGTCCGCCGCCCGCCGATGGCCTCCAGGGCGTCGAGGGCCGCGGCGGGCGCCGAGGGCAGCTGAGCGATCACGGCATCCTCGGCATCCGTGTGGCGCAGCTCACGGATCGCGTCGAGGTACGGACCGGGGTCGGGAGCCGAGGGAAGTGCGCGCGTGATGGCGTCCCCGACAGGAAGCTCGCCGGCTCCCTGCCCGGCCAGAGCCACCAGCAGGGCGAGCCGTCGCGGTCGGCCCGGATCGTCGGCGGCCGCATCCGTCAGCAGCCCGAACACCTCCTTCCGGCAGGTGAACAGGATCGTCGCGACCTCGCGGGGCGGGATCGAGTGATCGGCCAGGGCCAGGCCGATGACGGCCGCAACGTCCGGACCGTCCACGAAGTGCCCGCGCCGGTGGAGACCGCGCAGGCACGTCACCGTCGGCCCGCCGAACAGCAGCGGATCGCGTGTGGCGACGGCCGTGAGTTCACCGATGTCGTCGCGGTCCGCCAGATCGCCGAGCAGTTCCATTCCCCGTCGGCGAAGGCCCGGCGGAAGATCCGGATCGTCGATGATCTGCCGCAGCAGGTCCTTGTGGCCGTGGCGGGCGGCGGCCGCAAGGGCGGCGTCGGCCACGGCGGGCCTCTCCCCCGCCGAACCGGCGGTGAGAAACGTCGAGATGCATCCCGGCCGCAGCGGCTCCATCGCCGCCCAGGGCTCGGCGAGTTCGCCCAGCGCGCCGGCCACGACCCGGTCGCTGTCAGCGCCGAGCAGGCCGATCAGGTCTTCGCGGACCAGCGCGGGAGCCAGCAGTCCGGCGTGCAGCCCCTGCCGGGCGAGCCGTAGCGCCTCGGCCTGCAGCACCGGGTCGCCGCTGTCCGCCAGCTCGCCCACGAGTCGCGACGGCCGATGCGCACCGGTGATGTCCGTCTGCCGTACGGCCTGGTAGAGGAGTTCACCCGGGGCCTCGCCACGGATCACCACGGGCTCGTCGAGGAGTTCGGCGCGCAGCCACGCGAGCGCCACCCGTGCCGGCAGCCCGGCCGTGCGCCATGACGGGCGGGGGCGGCCCCGGAGATGGGGGGCGAGGCGTTCGTAGAGCCCCGCCAGGAGGAGATCCGCCTCCGGTGGCCCCATCAGCGATACGGGCAGCAGCCCGGCGAGTTCGGCCCTCTGCGCGTCGTCGGACGGGCGGTCGGCCGTCACTCGCTCGGTGAGCAGGACCAGCACGAGATGACGCAGGGCGGGATCCTCGTGCCGGATCACACGTCGGAGCACGGCCGGTGAGCAGTCGTGCGCGTCCAGGAGCCGGGACAATCTGTCGACGTCGGCCCGGCGTACGGCGTCGTGGAACGGTTCGTCGGCCGGCGTCTTCACCGTCGGATGCTAACCGGGCGCTCCCGGCTCCACCAACGGGATTTCGACCCCGTCAATAGCCGCCGAACGGTACATGGTCCGCCAGCTCCAGTTCGCGGGCGAAAGCCCTCACACGCAGCAGGCACCGGGCGGCGAAGCGGACGGCCGCGGCGAGGCGCGGTGCCGGGCCACGCGAGCCCGGCCTGATCCGAACGAGAGACCCTAGGGACGCAGGGCGCGCAGCAGCAGGTCGGCGAGGTGGTCGGCGACCTCCTGCCGACTGAGCGGGCCGTCCGGCCGGTACCAGGTGGACAGGTGGTGGACCGAGCCGAAGTGGTAGTCGACGATCAGGTCCGCCGGCGTGGCGGTGGAGAACACCCCGCTCCGCTGGCCCTCCTCGACCAGGGCCCGGAAGCGCTCGTGGTAGCGGCGCCGCTCCACCCGTACCTGCTTGCTCTTCTCCGGGCTCAGGTGGTGCATGGACCGGAAGAAGATCGAGGCGTCGTCGAGGTTCTCGATGGTCGTGACGACCACGTCCGCGGCGGCGTCGCGCAGCCGCTGTTCGACCGGAGCGTCGGCGTCGGCGAACGCGTCGAGCCGCTCCTGCTGGAGCCGGAGCACCCGGGCGTAGACCTCCTGGAGGAGGTCCTCCTTGGAGCCGAAGTAGTGGTAGAGGGCGCCCTTGGTGACGCCTGCCGCCTCGACGATCTCCTGGACGGAGGTGCGGTCGTAGCCCTGCTCGGCGAAGAGCCGGGTGGCGGCGGCCAGCAGCCGCTGAGGGACGGGGGGTGTGTCCCCGTCCGTCGCCTTGGCCATTTCCGCCACCTTCCTTCCGTACCGTGCGTGAATCCGTGCTGTGCGTGAAACGCTCCGCTGAGCGGTCTATCGGGGGGAACGCAGTTCCCGCCCGAGGATCTTCCCACTCGCCGTCTTCGGGAGTTCGGTCAGGATCTCGACCTCGCGCGGGTACTTCATGCGCCGGTCTCCTCCCACTTCTGCTGGAGGTGGTTCATATTGCCGAGCCAGTGGTCGGTGTCCTTGGTGCGGGCCCGGTAGTACCCGGCGACCTCGGGGTGCGGCAGGACGAGGAAGCGGTCCTCGGCCATGGCGTCGAAGAGCGCGTCGGCGACCGCCTCGGGCTCGATGGCGCTGGGGGCGAGGACGAGCTCGCCGGCCGATCCGGCGGCCGTGAGCATGTCCGTACGCACGCCCTGCGGGCAGATCGCGTGGACCTTGACGCCGCGGTGGCGATAGGTGAGGGAGAGCCATTCGGCGAAGGCGACGACGCCGTGCTTGGTGACGCTGTACGGGGCGGCGCCGATCATCGTCAGCAGTCCGGCGGCGGAGGCGGTCGAGACGAACCGGCCGCTGCCGCGCTCCAGCCAGTGGGGCAGCAGCGCCCTGGCCGCGCGGACGTGGGCCATCACATTGACGTCCCAGGCGGCGGCCCAGACCTCCTCGTCGGCGAAGACGTCGCCGGGCGAGGCGAGGCCCGCGTTGGCGCAGTAGATGTCGACGGTGCCGTCCAGCGCGTCGCGGGCGGCGTCCACGATCCCCGACGCGTCACCGGCGACGGCGACGGCGCCGATCTCCTCGGCCAGCGGCTCGATCCTGGCCTTGTCGAGGTCATTGACCACGACCCGCGCGCCTTCCGCGGCGAATCGGCGGGCCAGAGCGGCTCCGATGCCGCCTCCGGCCCCTGTGACCACTACGCCCGCGCCCTGCACCGTACTCATCGGGTCCCGCCTCTCTCTGCCGGCTGCCCCAGCAGACTAACCAGTCGGTATGTTGTTGCGGAAGAGGCCGGCCCCTGCTCGGGCGACACTCCTGTCACACCCGTCGCGTCCGGCTCATTCCGTACGGCCTGAACGCGCGCTAGCGTGCGTGACCATGACAGAGGTCGCGATCATGGAGGTAGCTGAATGAGCCTGTCCAGACGTGGTTTGCTGGCCGCCGGCGGTGCGGTGGGAGCCCTCGCGGCGACGGCCGCCGGTACCGGGGCCGCGACCGCCGCCCCCGGTACCGGCAACGGGCGGGGCAACGGGCACAGCCGGGTCCGTACCGGCTTCGACCGGCTGGCGGCGGACGGCTACGCGCTGCTGAAGGGCCAGAAGGTCGGGGTCGTCACCAACCCGACCGGTATCACATCCGACGTGCGTCACATCGTCGATGTGATGCACCCGGACGATCGGGTCGACCTGATCGCCGTCTTCGGGCCCGAGCACGGTTTCCGCGGCACGGCGCAGGCGGGTGGTTCGGAGGGGCGGTACGACGATCCGGCGACCGGACTCCCCGTCTACGACACGTACTTGAAGAGCGGGCAGCCGCTCGCCGATGTCTTCACCGCGTCCGGTGTGGACACGGTCGTCTTCGACATCCAGGACGCGGGCGCCCGCTTCTACACGTACATCTGGACGCTGTACGACTGCATGGAGGCGGCGGCTCTCGCGGGCAAGCGGTTCGTGGTCCTGGACCGGCCGAACCCGGTGACCGGGCGGGCGGCGCTCGGGCCGGTGCTGGACCCGGCGTTCGCCACGTTCGTGGGCCGCCGGGAGATCGCCCAGGCGCACGGCATGACGGTCACCGAGCTGGCTCTGCTGTTCAACAAGGAGTTCCTGACCCGGCCGGTGGACCTGCGCATCGTGAAGATGTCGGGGTGGAAGCGCGCGGACTTCTTCGACGCGACCGGGCTGCCGTGGGTGCCGCCGAGTCCCAACATGCCGACGCCGGACACGGCGCTGGTCTACTCGGGGACCTGCCTGTTCGAGGGCACGAACCTGTCCGAGGGGCGCGGCACCACCCGGCCGTTCGAACTGCTCGGCGCCGAAGGCATCGACCACCGGTGGGCGGCGGCCGCGAACGCGCTCGATCTGCCGGGAGTCGCGTTCCGCGAGGCCTACTTCGCGCCGACGTTCTCCAAGTTCCAGGGGAAGACGGTCGGCGGGGTGCAGCTGCATGTGCACGATCGTGAGGCCTTCGATCCGGTACGCACGGGGATCGCGCTGCTGGTCACGGCGAAGCGGACGTGGAGCGGGTTCGCCTGGCGCTCGGACAACTGGATCGACAAGCTCACCGGCAACACGCGGGTCCGCACGATGATCGACGCGGGGGCGGACGCGGACGAGGTGGTGGGGGCGTGGGCGGACGACCTCGCCGCGTTCCGGTCCGTCCGGAAGAAGTACCTCCAGTACCGGTGAGGTGGGCCGGGCGGGCCCGCGGTTCCGGGCCCGCCCGGCGAACCGGTGCCGTCCTCGGAGGGAGGACAGAACCGGAAGGTCCCTACCGGTGGGCGGGGAACTCCACCACCTGCTGGTACGTCGGGCGGTTCTGCCAGTGGATGGACTTCTGCGCGATCCCGCCCAGCGGCCGGTGCACGATCGAGTCCGAGCACCACTGCTCGCCCGCCTTGCAGTTGTCGTCCCCCGGGTACACCTCCGCGGCAGGCTCCGCCGCGGCCTGCTTCAGGGACGTCAGCAGCGCGTCGCGGCAGCTGTCCAGGTCACCGTTCCCGCAGTACGTCCTGGCCAGCGGGCCCTTGACCGGCTGCCCCAGGACCTGGCGCAGGTCCTTGTCCACGAAGCCCCACCAGCCGTACTGGAACGCCGAACCGCTGTGCGCCCCGCTCGGTCCGTGGCTGGCCGCCGGGGACTCGTCGGTGGCGAGGTTGGCGGTCAGCGCCCCGTACAGCCCGTCGCCGAGCCCCGGCCTGAACTCGGCCTCGATCAGCTTCGGCCACCACGCGTCCATGATCCGCACCGCGTCGGCGTAGCTGTACGCGTGCGATCCGGGGCTGCTCTCCCTGCGCTGCGACCCCGCCGCCCGCCAGGACTCCAACTGCTGGACCACACCGTTCAGTTCGGGATCGGTGACCGGACGGGAACGGATCACCTTCAGCAGTTCGGGCAGCAACTGCTCGCCGCGCAGGTCGGTGACGGCGGCCTGGGCCATGGCCCGGGTGAGGGCCGCCCGGGTGACGCCGCCCTCCTCGACCAGCTTCGCCACCCGGTCGTCGAGCAGATCGGCCCGGTGCACCGCGCCGAGCCCGAAGCCCGCGGCCGCGTACCCCTTGGCCTGCTTGTTGTTCCAGGAGACGTAGTAGTCCTGGCCGCTGGAGTGCGGGTGCTCGGCGAACGGGGTGTACGCGGCGGTGTTGGCGGCCGGGTCGTACCCCTTCCACTCGTAGGTCCGCTCGGCCTTCACCGGCAGCGCCGGGTCGACGCCCGCCGCGCGCACGGGGTTCATGCCGCTGTTGTAGTACGCGGCGGTGCGGGAGTCCGCGTAGAACCAGTTGAACGCGTAGTCGATATTGCTCGCCGCCTGCTGGAAGGAGGCGGCGTCCTTGACGTACGCCGGGTCGTTGAGCATCTGGAAGCCGATGATCGAGTCGGCCTCGTGGCGGTAGGTGGTGCGCAGCGAGGTGTACGCGACGGGCTTGCCGCCCGCGGTGGCACGGTGGGTGACGATGCCGTAGTTCGTGCGCCGGACCTGCATCCGGTAGGAGCCCTTCGCCGTGGAGTCGGCGACGGTCGGCGTCCAGGAGTTGGTGCGCTCCAGCGTCTCCATGGCGGTGCAGGTGCCGCGGTAGAGGTAGTGCGTGGAGTCCTTGGTGGGTGTGGCGCCGTCGGGCTCGCACAGGTCGACGGCGTACGTGTCGGTGATGTCCTGGCCGGCCGAGGTGGCGCTCCAGGCGTAGTCCTGGCCGCGGCCCATCTGGATGTACATGCCCACACCGGCGAAGGAGACGCCCCGGGCGCTGATGCCCGGGCCCTGGAGCTCCTGGAGCATCATCAGCTGCGGGGCGAAGTAGCCGGTCTGCGGCCCGAAGACGGCGATCGGGTTTCCGCTCGCGGTGTGCTTGCCGGAGACCAGCAGGGCGTTGGACATGCCGC
This sequence comes from Streptomyces sp. NPDC058092, assembly GCF_042884935.1. NCBI lineage: Bacteria > Bacillati > Actinomycetota > Actinomycetes > Kitasatosporales > Streptomycetaceae > Streptomyces > Streptomyces sp. NPDC058092. The sequence goes on along the minus strand of NZ_JBHVSY010000007.1, from coordinate 133,716 downwards.
GCTTCTGGGCGCCGGAGCCGGAGCCCGGCAGCGATCCCGCGGGGATGACGCCGTCGTCGTAGATGCCCTGGGCCTTCTTGAGCGTGGCCGGGGCCTTGACGGGAGCCTTCTTGTCGGTGCCCGCGGAGCCGGTGCGGTCGTAGATCAGGGGCTCGGCCGTGACGGACCCGCTGTCGGGCAGCGCGGTACCGCGCGCCGTGGCCGGCTTGCCCGCGTACGGGAACGACGTGCCGTCATGAACCGTCAGCACGGCCTCGGGGTCCTCGCGCTGCCGGAACGACTCCCAGACCTTGGTGCCTTCGGCGACGCCGTACTTCTGCTGGGCGGCGAGCAGCGAGAGCGCCGCCTGTACCTCGCCGCCGCCACCGCCGCCGAACTGGCCGCCGACCACGGAGGCGATCGAGATCAGGTCGGTCAGCTTGAACGGCTGGATCTCCCCGATGTTCGTGATGGCGTCGATCTTGCCGGTGAGGACGTACTCGCCGGGGAAGTAGCGACCGTTCTTGGACTTCTCACGGTAGGCGTTGATGCCGTCGACGTACGCCTGGGCATCCGCCATGGCCTGTTCGCCGCGGGGGCCCTCCTGGGTCCTGATGTACGCGACCTGGGCTTCGAGATCGGCCTCGGTGTACGGGGCCTGCGGCCAGAACTGCTGCTCCAGGCCCTGGTTGGCCAGTGCGCCACCGGCGAACGAGGTCAGTTCGCCGCGTCCGATGTGCCGGAAGAGGTCCATCAGCCAGAGCCGGTCCTGCCCGGCGGCGAATCCGGCGCCGAACTCGGTGCCGTAACGGGTGGTGCCCTTGATGTGCGGGACGCCGGACGCCTTGTCACGGGTGATGGTGACGTCGTTGCGGGGCGAGGTGACGGACTCGACCCGGTCCTTCGGGACGCCGAACGAGGCGTCGTTGAAGAAGTCGGTCAGCTTCTGGTCGGTGAGACCGGCATGTCCGGCCACCAGGCCGTTGTAGCGGTCGAGTTGGTCGTCGCTGTGGGCGGGGTGCGTGCCGAACGCCTTGTTGCCGAGGATGTCGACGAGTGTGGCGTTGCCGTTCTCGCCGGGTGGCAGGATGTCGTCGCACTGTCCCTGGCAGTAGTCGATGACGGGTGCGGGTTCCGCTGCGGCGGCGCCGGGCTGGGGCGAGGCCGCGAGCAGGGTGGTGCCGAGTGCGAGAACCGCCGCGATGGCGGCGGCTCTGGACTTGACGGTGCGTGGGGGCATGCGTGCTCCTCCGAGAGGCCGATGCGCCGGAGGTTACTGGCGGTATGACTCGCCGGTAAGGTGAACAACAGTCACCTTTTCTTCATCATCACATGCCCCACACCCGCGCCCCCATGACGGCCGGTCATCTCGCATCGTGGACGTCATCCCAGGTGGATGGATCCGGATCGGGCGCTCGTACGTCCATTCATCGACGCCGAAGTACGAGCGACGGAGGTGGCAGTGCGGTGGCCGGATTCCGGAGTCTTGCGAGACAGGCCCGCGACCCTCGGTGCGACCTGGCGCTGCGGCGGTACTCGCTGCGCAAGTGCCTGGAGCGGTTCGCCCCTTATGGGCATCGGGCGACCTGGGGCCATCTGTGCGCCCGGCACGGGATCGGGCCCGAGGACCGGTCCCCCGATCCGGTGCGGCTGATGCGCGCGCTGGACGAGTTGGAGGCGGCGCGGGCCGTCTGGCTCGAATACGAGGCGGGGTTCGCCGAACGCCGCAGGCGGGAGAAGCGTGACGGGCTGCGCAGGCCCGGCGCGTTCGACGACTGGCACCGGCGCACCTGGGGCGGGTACGGGGTCGCCCGCTGCGCGGACCCGGAGGTGCACCCCTCGGCGCCGCTCGCCGATGTCCTCGGCCGGCTGATCGCCGCCCTCGAGTCGGAGCCGGGCACGGCCTGCCCGGTGTGCGCGGACACGGAGATCGTCTGGGCGTCGGAGCCGGGGTGCGAGCCGTGGTCGGGGCCCATCTGCACGGGGTGCGGAATCCTGGTGCCGCAGCCGGTGCTCACGCCGGGGGCGCTGGCGAAGGCCCGGAGCGAACGGCGCCGGGATCTGGCGTCGGCGGCGTGAGGGGCGGGGGCGATCGGCGCTCAGACCTGGCGGGCCCGACCAGCACTTACGCCCGTCGGGCGGGGGTGATCGGCGCTCAGACCTGGCGGGCCCGACCAGCGCATACGCCCGGCGGGCGCGACCGGCGAGAGTGCCCGGCGTTTGTGCCCGGTGTTTGTGCCCGGCGGAGAGCCCAACCTTTACGCCGGCGAGAGTCTCCAGCCTTTACGCCCGGCGGGAGCGCCCCGCGCGTCCACCCAGCGGCCGAACGGCAACCGGCGGGCCCCGGATCTACCGGCAGTCGGCCGACGGGCGCTCCGGCATCAGCCGCGAGCCGCTGATCCGCTGACCGGAGATGTCGTTCGGGTTGGAGAGCACGCAGATCTCCAGCGACAGGCAGCCGCAGCCGATGCAGTCGGTGAGATGGTCCCGCAGCCGCCCCAACTGCTCGATGCGATCGTCCAGTTCGGAGCGCCAGGTGGCGGAGAGCCGCGCCCAGTCGTCACGGTTGGGGGTGCGCTCCTCCGGGAGTTCGGCGAGGGCGTCCCGGATGGTGGCGAGCGGGATTCCGACCCGCTGCGCCGCGCGGACGAACGCGACCCTGCGCAGCGCGTCCCTGCTGTAGCGACGTTGGTTGCCGCTGGTGCGACGGCTGCTGATCAGGCCCTTGGCCTCGTAGAAGTGCAGGGCCGAGACAGCGGCGCCGCTGCGCGCGGAGAGCTGGCCGACCGTGAGTTCCTGGAGTGTCTGTGGGATCTGGGGCACCCCTCCAACCCTACTTGGCCACCCCGGGCCGGCCCGTCGTTGACAGGAACCGCACCGCCAACCATGCTGAGCAAGCGCTTAGACAGGCATGGTGGCGCGGGATGGCCGACAGCGGGAAGGGCAGGGACCAGGGACATGGCAGAGCCGAGGATCTTCACGTCCGCGCAGGAGCTGCGCGACGGGGTGGGCGAGCAGCTGGGACACAGCGAGTGGCTGGAGGTCGACCAGAAGCGGATCGATCTCTTCGCCGAGGCCACCGGTGACCACCAGTGGATCCACGTGGACCCGGAGCGGGCCGCGACCGGTCCGTTCGGCACGACGATCGCGCACGGCTACCTCACGCTCTCGCTGCTGCCGGCGCTCGTCCCGCAGATCATGCGGGTCGAGGGCACGAAGATGGGCATCAACTACGGGACGAACAAGGTCCGCTTCCCGTCCACCGTGCCCGTGGGTTCCCGGCTGCGCGCGACGGCCGCCCTGAAGAGCGTCGAGGAGGCCGGGGGCGGCGTGCAGGTCACCGCCGTCGTCACCGTCGAGCGCGAGGGCGGCGACAAGCCGGTGTGCGTGGCCGAGTCGGTGTCGCGCTACTACTTCTGACGGCGCCCCGGCGCTACCGCCGGGCAGCGACCATGCGCAGCACGAGGTCGGCGTACAGCTCGCCGACCTCGTCCGGCGTCCGGCTGCCCTGCGCGTTGAACCAGCGCGCCACATCGATGCAGAGCGAGAGCACCGCGAGCGTGGTGCCCGGGATGTCGGGTACGTCGAACTCCCCTGCCTGCACGCCCTCGCTGATGATCCGGCGCACCACCGCGTCGCTCCTGCGGCGCAGCTCGACGATCTCGGCGCGGTGCTCCTCGCCGAGGGCGTCGAGTTCGTACTGGACCACGCGGGCCGTGGTGTGCCGTTCGGCGTGCCAGCGGACGAAGGACCGTACGGCCTCGGCCAGCCGTTCGGCGGCCGTGCCGCCGCCGTCGGCCGCGGCCTCCAGGACGAACAGGGCGCGGTCGTGACCGATCCGGCTGATCCGGTGGAGCAGTTCTTCCTTGGTCTTGTAGTGGATGTAGAGCGCGGCGGGGCTCATCCCCGCCCGGCCGGCGATGTCGCGGGTGGTGGTGGCGTGGTACCCGCGCTCGGCGAAGGCGTCGACGGCGGCGACGAGGAGCCGCCTGGCCGCCTCGGGCGTCACCTCGGCCCACGGCGCACTGTCGCCGTCGGTCTCCTCCGCCGTGCTCATCGTCACTCGCCCCTCTCGTCAGCAGGACGAACACCATACCCCGAACCTGAGCAAGCGCTTAGGGCCCGTCCGGGCGGGATCGTCAGAGCTTCTGGAAGGGGTCGTGCTCGGCGAGGATCTTCTCCAGCCGGGCCTGGTCGACCCGGCTGACGATCTGCCCCGCCTCCTGCCGGTCACGGATGACCTTGGCCAGGGTGAAGCAGGAGGTGACGAGATAGAGGACGCCGATGGCGAGGAACCCGCGGACCCAGGCGTCGGCGTCCAGGAAGTAGATACCGAGAGTCATCGCGGCCATCGCCACCCCGAAGGACGCGACGGCCTGGCCGTAGAAGGCCACGGTGCTCTGCTGTTTGACCGGTGCTGTGTCACTCATGGCACCCAGCATCGGCCGACGTGGCATGCGCCACATCCGTCCCCGTACTCAGTCCGGTACTCAGACTCCCGTTCGAGCGGCGCCGAAGCGGTCAGAAGTCAGAAGGCGGAGACCCCCGTGAGCGCGCGGCCGATGACGAGCTTCTGGATCTGGCTGGTTCCCTCGTACAGCGTCATCACCCGGGCGTCCCGCAGCAGTTTGCCGGCCGGGTACTCGTCGATGCAGCCGTAGCCGCCGAAGACCTGGCGGGCGTTGTTGGCGGCTCGGACGGCCGCCTCGGAGGGTTCATCCTTCGACTCTCCACATTTAATTATCACTGCTAGTTTTCTGTTTGCAGGCCCTACTATGTGCCGCATGGCCCGACCGCGCAAACCCCTCCTCAGCAGAGACCGCATCGTCGGGACGGCGAGCGCACTCGTGGACTCCGAGGGGCTCGACGCCGTCTCCACCCGCCGGCTCGCCGCCGAACTCGGGGTCAGCGGACCCTCGCTCTACAACCACTTCCGCAACAAGGACGAGATCCTGGACGCGGTCGCGGACGCCGTGTCCGCCCAGGTCGATCTGTCGATGTTCGACGAGTCGGACGCCCGTGACTGGCGCACCGCCCTGCACGACTGGGCCGTCTCCTATCGTGCGGCGCTCGCCGAGCACCCGCACATCGTCCCGGTGCTCGCCCAGGGACCGGGCCGCCGCCCGGCCGGTCTGCGGGTCGCCGACGCGGTCTTCGGCGCCATGGTCAGGGCCGGCTGGCCGCCCGCCCAGGCGACGTACATCGGGGCCCTGATGCGCTACTTCATCACCGGCTCGGCCCTCGGTTCGTTCGCCCGCGGCTTCGTGGACGACGAGACGGCGTACGACCCCGCGGACTATCCGCACCTCGGCCAGGCCCATCTGCTGGCCGACCGCCGCCAGAAGGTCGACGAGGGAGCGTTCGAGACCGGGCTGCGGGCGCTGGTCGACGGCCTCTCGCTCCAGTACGAGCAGCTGGAGTGCGGGCAACTGCCGCCCGCCGGGACGGTTCGGCCGGCGCCGAAGCGTTCCTGACGCATCCTGGAACACATGGCACGCATGGCACACCCCGACCCGGCCGCGCCCCGGCTCGCCGCCCTGGCCGCGCTCCTCGCCGACGAGACCCGCGCGGCCTTCTGCCTGGCCCTGCTCGACGGCCGCGCCTGGACCGCGGGCGAGCTGGCCCGGTACGCCTCGGTGGCGCCGTCCACCGCCAGCGAACACCTCGGCAAGCTCGTCGCGGGCGGGCTGCTGGCCGAGGAACGGCAGGGCCGCCACCGCTATCTGCGGCTCGCCGGCGAACGGGCGGCGCACCTCGTGGAGGATCTGGCCGCCCAGGTCGTCACCGACGCCGCGCCCGGGCGGCCGCGCACCCTGAGCGCGGCGAGCGCCGGGAGCGCGCTGGCCCGCGGCCGCACCTGTTACGACCATCTCGCGGGCCGGATCGGCATCGCGATCGCCGATGCCATGACCGTACGGGGGCTGCTGAAGCAGGACGCCGGCTTCGCGCTCACCGACGACGGCCTCGGCTGGTTCGGCGGGCTGGGCATCGGTCTGGAGTCGAGGTCGCGGCGTCCGCTCGTGCGCAGCTGCCTGGACTGGACGGAGCGCAGACCGCACCTGGCGGGGGTCGCGGGCGCCGCGCTGTGCCGGTACGCGCTGGATGCGCAATGGTGCGTACGGATCGGGTCCGGGCGTGCGGTGAAGGCGACCGCGGAGGGGGAACGGGCGCTGTACGAGCACCTCGGGATCGAGCCGGATTCAATTCGGTAGGTGCCGAACCGTCGCGGCCCTACGGTCGAGGACATGACGACGACACCCGCCCCGGCGGCGACACCCTCGGCACATCGTGACTGGCGGGCCCCCGCCGCGGCCTGCACCACCGTGCTGCTGTGGGCCTCCGCCTTTGTCTCCATCCGCAGCGCCGGCGAGGCCTACTCACCCGGCGCGCTCGCGCTCGGCCGGCTGCTCACGGGCTCCGTGGCGCTCGGCACACTCCTGCTGCTGCGGCGCGAGGGGCTTCCGTCGCGGGCCGCCTGGCCGGGGATCATGAAGTCCGGACTGCTCTGGTTCGGCCTGTACATGGTGCTCCTCAACTGGGGTGAGCAGCAGGTCGACGCGGGCACGGCCGCGATGGTGGTGAACATCGGTCCGCTCCTGATCGCGCTGCTCGGTGCCCGGATGCTCGGTGAGGGGCTGCCCGGCAGGCTGCTGGCGGGCATGGCCGTGTCGTTCGCGGGCGCCGTCGTGGTCGGACTCTCGATATCGGGGCACGGGAACGCGTCGGTGCCCGGTGTGGTGCTCTGTCTGCTCGCGGCGGTGGCGTACGCCGCCGGGGTGGTCGGGCAGAAGCCCGCGTTGCGGCACGGCTCCGCACTGCAGATCACCACGTTCGGCTGCCTGGTCGGCACCGTCGCGTGTCTGCCGTTCTCCGGTGCGCTGATCTCCGACGCCGCCGACGCACCGCTGTCCGCCACCCTCAACATGGTCTACCTGGGCCTCTTCCCGACCGCGCTGGCCTTCACCACCTGGGCCTACGCACTCGCCCGGACCACGGCGGGACGGATGGGCGCCACCACCTATGCCGTGCCCGCGCTGGTGGTGCTGATGTCCTGGCTGCTGCTGGACGAGGTGCCCGCGCCGCTCGCCGTGGGCGGGGGTCTGCTCTGTCTGGCCGGGGTGGCGGTCTCCCGTGCGCGTACGCAGACTGGCCTGACGCGGAAAATTCCGGCACAGCCGGTGGAGGGACGCCGACATGACGCGGAGCGCCAAGGAACCGAGCGGCCGTAGGAAGACGAAGAAGCAATCGGCCGGAGCCCGGGAAGCCACGCCGGACGCCCTCGCCGAGGCGGCCCGCTACGGCGGCTCCGGGCTCGACGGCTTCGCCGTGGCCGACAGCGGTGACGACGACCCGGTCCTGGTGACACCCGAGGGCCGGGCCCGGGACGCCTGGCGCGAGGACTACCCGTACGACAACAAGCTCGGCCGGAAGGCGTACGAGAAGTCCAAGCGCGCCCTCCAGATCGAGCTGCTCAAGCTCCAGCACTGGGTGAAGGAGCGCGACGAACGCATCGTCATCCTCTTCGAGGGGCGCGACGCGGCGGGCAAGGGCGGCACGATCAAACGCTTCACCGAGCATCTCAATCCCCGTGGCGCACGGGTGGTGGCGCTGGAGAAGCCCACCGAACGCGAGCGCACCCAGTGGTACTTCCAGCGGTACACGGCCCATCTGCCATCGGCCGGGGAGATCGTGCTGTTCGACCGGTCCTGGTACAACCGGGCGGGGGTGGAGCGGGTGATGGGGTTCTGCACCACCCGCGAGTACCTCGAATTCATGCACCAGGCACCGGGCTACGAGCGGATGCTGTCCCGGGACGGCATCCACCTGGTGAAGTTCTGGTTCTCGGTCTCGCGCAACGAACAGCGCAACCGGTTCGTGATCCGGCAGATCGATCCGGTGCGGCAGTGGAAACTGAGCCCGGTCGACCTCACCTCGCTCGACAAGTGGGACGCGTACACGGAGGCCAAGGAGCTGATGCTCTTCCACACGGACACGGCGGACGCGCCCTGGACGGTGGTGAAGAGCAACGACAAGAAGCGGGCCCGGCTGGAGGCGATCCGCCATGTGCTGCACCGCTTCGACTACCCGGACAAGAACCCGGACGTGGTCGGCGAACCGGACCCGCTGATCGTCGGCCCGGCCTCCCGGCTCTTCGAGCAGGGCGAGATGGACGCCCGGCTGCTGACCACGGAGCGGGCGGAGCCCGGGCCGATGGCCTAGGGTCTGTCCGACCCTGATCCGCCGGACAGGCCCTGGACCGTGTCCGGTGAGGACCGGGCTCAGAACACCACGAGTGCGCGGCCTCCCTTGCCCGCGATCACGTTGTCGAAGGCCGCCGGGATGCCGTCCAGCGCAATCGCAATCGCGAAGCGAAGCGACGTCGAATTCGAATCCGTTCGGTGACCATCATGGAGAGGTCGAACCTGCCCGCCCGGATGTGCTCGGCGAGGACAGGCAGGTCGCGGGCCGGGTCGCTGTTCCCGTACACACAGCCGGTCAGCGAGCGGCCCCAGTGGAAGATCTCCAGGGCGTCGAAGGACACCAGCTGGTCCTTGCCGCCGATGCCGACGACCGTGGTGCGGCCGCCGCGGCGCGTGGCGTCCCAGGCGCCGCGGATGGTGGCGGGCCGTCCGACGCACTCGATTTGACGGTCGGCAGCGGGATCGGCGCGAGGGACGGACGGTCAGAACTGCAGGGACTTGGTCTGGAGGTACTCGGCCAGCCCGTGTGCACCGAGCTCGCGGCCGACGCCGGACTGCTTGTAACCGCCGAACGGGGCGAGCGGGTTGAAGCGGCCGCCGTTGATGTCGACCTGTCCGGTGTCCATCCGGCGGGCGAACGCCACCGCCTCGGCGTCGTCGCCCGCCCAGACCGCGCCCGCGAGGCCGTACACGGTGCCGTTGGCGATGCGCAGGGCGTCGTCCTCGTCCTCGTAACGGATGATCGACACGACGGGGCCGAAGATCTCCTCCTGGGCGATGGTCATCTCCGGGGTGACGTCGGCGAACACGGTGGGGCTGACGAAGTAGCCCTGCTCGCGCGGGGCTTCGGGGCCGCCCGCGACCAGGCGCGCGCCCTCCGCCACGCCCTTCTCGATGTAGCCGAGCACCCGCGCGTGCTGCTTGGCGTTGACGAGGGGGCCGATGCGGTCGCCGTACTTGGCGGCGGCCTGCGCGGCGAGCGCGACCGCCTCGCCGTACCGGGAGGTGTGCACGAGCATCCGGGTCCAGGCGCTGCACGTCTGGCCGGAGTTGCCCATGACGTTCGCGACGCCGACGCCGACGGCCTTGGCGAGGTCCGCGCTCGGCAGGATGACGTTGGCGGACTTGCCGCCCAGTTCGAGGGCGACGCGCTTGACGGCGGCGCCGGCCGTGGCGCCGATCCGCTTGCCGACGGCGGTGGAGCCGGTGAAAGAGACCAGGTCGACGCCCGGGTGTTCGGCGAGCGCCTGTCCCGCGACCGGGCCGAGGCCGGTGACCAGGTTGAACACGCCCGCGGGGACGCCCGCTTCGTGGACGGCCTCCGCGAAGAGCTGGGCGGTCAGCGGGGTGTCCTCGGCGGGCTTGAGGACGACCGTGCAGCCGGCCGCGAGCGCGGGGGCGACCTTGGCGACGATCTGGTGCAGCGGGTAGTTCCACGGGGTGATCGCGCCGACGACGCCGACCGGTTCGGCGTAGACGGTGGAGTTGCCGATCTGCTCCTCGAAGGCGTACGACGCGGCGAGCTCGGCGTACGAGCCGGCCACCAGGATCGGTACACCCGCGTGCACCGCCTGCGAGAACGGCAGCGGCGCACCGAGTTCGGCGGTGACGGTCGCGGCGATCTCGTCCTTGCGGGCGACGAGGACGTCGCGCAGGGCGGCGATCCTCGCGGCGCGCTCGGCGGGCGGGGTCGCGGCCCAGGCGGGGAAGGCCCCGCGCGCGGCGGACACGGCGGCGTCGACGTCCTCGGCGGTGCCTGCCGGGACATGGGCGATGACCTGCTCGTCCGCCGGATCGACCACCGCGATCGTGTCCGTGCCCGCGGCGGCGCGCCACTCGCCGCCGATGTACATCCCGTCGTGGGCCTTCATCGCGTTCCTCCCGGGCCGTGGCTACGGCGTAGTCGTCCGCGCCCCAAACCAGCGCTGTTAGTTTTTGGGCGCCAGGGGCCATTTCGCCAGGGGTGCTCGTCATGGCTCCCGTCACCGTGTCACGCCGTGCGCCGGATGTCCGTCCGGCCGGGCCAGTAATACGCCAGTAACGCCGTCCTCCTAGCGTCCGGGACCAGCCCGCCCCACTCCGTGACTTCCCTCGCAGTTCCGGGACTACCGGGACGGGCTCCCCCGTACCAATCCAGGAGGAGCATTCCCATGCACCTGCCCCGATCCCCCCGGCGCAGATCCTTCCCCAAGTTCTCGACTTCGCTCGAACAGGGGAGACCCCATTCGTGGGCGACGGCCGCGATCACGGCGGCGGCCGTGCTGATCGGCCCGGCCCCCGCCTTCGCACAGTCCGACGCGACGGTGCGGAGCACCGCCGCGCAGAGCACCGCCGAGGTCGACTCCGCCGTTCTCGACACCGTGAAGAAGGGCGAGGAGTCGACCTTCTTCGTCGTCCTGAAGAAGCAGGCGGACCTGTCCGCGGCCAAGGGCGGGCGCGGCCACGCCGCGAAGGCGAAGGCGGCGTTCACGGCGCTGCGCGCCGAAGCGAAGAACAGCCAGCGGCCGCTCACGTCCTTCCTGGACAAGGAGAAGGTCGGCTACGAGTCCTTCTGGATCGCCAACACGCTCAAGGTGACCGGCGACCAGCAGCTCGTCGAGGCCCTCGCACACCGCTCCGACGTGGCGAGCATCGTCAAGGAGCACCACTACGAGCTCGATGCCACCGAGAGCGCGGTCTCGGACGCCGCGGCCGACGCCGATCCGGGCACCCCTGAATGGGGCGTCGAGGACATCGGGGCCGACCAGGTCTGGGACCAGTACGACGACCGCGGCGAGGGCATCGTCATCGCCAACGTCGACTCGGGAGTGCAGTACGACCACCCGGCGCTGAAGGCCAACTACCGGGGCAACAACGGCGACGGCTCCTTCACGCACGACTACAACTGGTACGACCCGACGGGCCAGTGCCCGGCCTCGGCCCCCTGCGACAACAACGGCCACGGCACGCACACCATGGGCACCATGGCCGGTGCGGGCGGCGTCGGTGTCGCGCCCGGCGCCAAGTGGATCGCGGCCAAGGGCTGCGAGTCCACGTCGTGTTCGGACGCGTCGCTGCTCGCGGCGGGCCAGTGGATCCTCGCCCCGACCGATCACAACGGGCAGAACCCGCGCCCCGATCTCGCGCCCGACATCGTCAACAACTCCTGGGGCGGCGGCGACACGACGTTCTACCAGGACATCGTCGAGGCGTGGAACGCGGCCGGCATCTTCGAGGCGTTCGCCTCCGGCAACGACGGTAACGGCGTGACCTGTTCGACCGGGCACGCGCCGGGCTCGCAGGCGCCCGCGTACGGCGTCGGCGCGTACGACGTCGACGGCAGGATCGCTTCCTTCTCCGGCTTCGGGCCCTCCCGGCTGGACGGCTCGATGAAGCCGAACATCTCGGCACCGGGCGTCAACGTCCGCTCCACCTGGCCGGGCGGCACGTACAAGTCCATCTCCGGTACGTCGATGGCCACGCCGCACGTCGCGGGCGCCGTCGCCCTGCTGTGGTCGTCGGCCCCCTCCCTCATCGGCAACATCGACGAGACGCGCGCGCTGCTGAACGAGGGCGCCGTCGACGTCGACGACACGCACTGCGGCGGCACGGCCGGCGCGAACAACGTCTGGGGCGAGGGCAGGCTCGACATCTTCGCGTCGGTCGACAAGGCCCCGCACACGGCGGCCGTCGTCACCGGCAAGGTCACCGACAGGGCGACCGGCTCCGCGCTCTCCGGCGTCACCGTGAAGGCCTCGGGCTCCGCCTCGACCCGCACGGTCACGACCTCGGCCGACGGCTCCTACCGGCTCACGCTCCCGGCGGGCTCCTACGACTTCGCCCTCAGCGGCTACGGCTACGCGGACGGTTCCGGGTCCGGCATCACCGTCACCACGGGTGAGCAGGTCACCAAGGACTTCACCCTGGACCCGGTCGCCTCGCACGCCGTGTCCGGCACCGTCCTCGACGTCACCGGCAAGCCCCTGGCCAAGGCCACCGTCCAGGTCGCGGGCACTCCGGTCGCCGCCGTCACCACCGACGCCTCCGGCCGGTTCACACTGCCGAAGGTCGCCGAGGGTGCGTACACGCTGACCGCCACGCCCGCCGCGCCCGTCCTGTGCAACGGCACGTACAACGGCAAGCTGGCCGTGGACGGCGACGAGACGCTCACCGCCCGGGTGCCCGCCCGCTCCGACAGGGCCGGCAACAGCTGCGCCCCTGCCGCGTACTCCTGGATCGCCGGCAGCGGCAAGGTCGCGCTCAGCGGTGACGAGGACGCGAAGACGATCGCGCTGCCCTTCCCGGTGAAGCTGTACGGCGTCTCCTACTCCAGCGCGAGCGTCACCACGAACGGCCTGATCAACTTCCTGGAGCCGCGGCTCGGCGACTACGACAACGTCGCGCTCCCCTCGGTGGACAAGCCCAACGGCACCGTCGCCGCCTTCTGGGACGACCTGACCCTGGACAAGAAGTCCAGCGTGCAGACCGCGCTCACGGGCAGGGCCGGCAGCCGCACGTTCGCGGTTGTCTGGAACAACGCCGCTTTCGCGGACGGGAGTTCGGGCCGCGTCTCCTTCGAGGCCGTCTTCGACGAGGCCACCGGCGCCGTCACCCTCCAGTACCTCGCCGTGCCGGGCGGCGGCGCGAGCGCGACCGTCGGCATCGAGAACCAGGCCGGCACCGACGCCCTCCAGTACTCCTTCAACGAGCCGGTCCTCACGGACCGGTCCGCCATCCGCATCGCGCAGGGGACCAAGTGATGAGAACCAACTCCCGGCGGGCGCTGCGGCTCGCCTCCGCGCTGGTCGCGGCCGGTCTGACGCTGAGCGCCGCGCCGCCCGCGTCGGCCGCCGACGACGGCAACGGCCTGCTCACCCTCACCAACAGCCAGGCCGAGCAACTGGCTGACCATGCCCGGCTGGACGCCTACGCGGCCGCCGACCGCGAGACGGTCGACCCGCAGGGCGCGAACGAGGGCTCCGACGAGGGCTCCGACACCTCCGGGACGGACGACGGCTCCGGCTCGCACCTCGACGAGGGCACCGGCACCGACGGCGCCGTCACCCTCTCCCCCAAGTCCGCGCTGGAAGGCGTGCGCGGCCTGGCCGCCACCGTCCCCGCCGGGGGCAAGGGCGGCGACTACTTCACCCTGCACAGCCTCGGCAGCGTCCAGCGCAGCAAGACCGACGGCACCGCCCTGTGGCGACGCGACAACGCCTCGCTGTACGCGGACTGGGGCGTCAAGAATTCCAGGCCCTGGCAGAACGAGCCGTACCCGGCGCGCATCGTCATGGGCTACAACGCGGTCAGCCCGTTCACACCCGCCTCCGACCAGGGGTACGTGACCGGCGACCTGACCGGCGACGGCGTGGACGACGTGGTGTTCTCGGCGAGCGTCGGCGTGAACCCGTACCGCCCCTTCACCTCGCCCGGCTCGACCCTGGCCAACGGCACCTTCGTCACGGTCCTCGACGGCAGGACCGGCAAAACACTGTGGTCGAAGCTGTACGCGTACGCCTACAACGTGAAGCTCGTCGGCAAGACGCTCGTCGTCACCGACGCGCCGTACTACAACCTCAACTCCCCGGCCGCCGCGACCGCCACCGTCTCCGGCATCCGCTTCTCGTACGCCGACGGGGCGCTCAAGCCCACCGACACATGGACGTACGACACGGGGGTGCGCACCACTACCGCGTGGGGCGCACTGGAGGACCTGGGCGGTGGGCTCGTCGCCGCGTCGTACAACCAGCGCAAGACCGCCACGTCGGCCGGGCTCGGCCGCACCCTCGTGCTCGACACGGCCGACGGCAAGGTCAAGTGGCAGACGGACAGCACCCTTTACTCGCGCCAGCTGCACCTGGACACTGCGCGCGGACGGCTCGTGGCCCTGGAGCAGTCCGACCTGAACGACGGCGTCAAGTACGAGATCGACTCGTACTCCCTGGCCGACGGCAAGCGGACCACCCTCGACACCCGGATCAACGCGCTGCCCACCGCCATGACGATCGGTGACCTGCGGGGCGACCGGAAGCCCGAGTACGTGGTCAGCGAGTCCACGCTCGACCCGCACCTGTACCTCAACTCCAACACCGTCCGCGTCGTGGACGGCGCGTACCCGGCCTCCCTGCTGTGGTCCTCCACCGTCAAGCGGGCCGCCGACAACGGCCACGACGGGCCGAGCGTCTGGAGCTTCGACGTCGTCGACGGCAGCCTCGTGACGACCGCCCAGGACGACACCGGCATGAACACCGCGGAGAACCCCGGGGGCGGGCAGTACGCCTCGCTCACCGTGTTCTCCGGCAGCGGTGCCGTGCGCTGGCAGGAGAAGGGCGTCGGCGCCTCGCCGATGTTCGCCCAGGTCTACCGCGACGCCGACGGCCGGCACATCCGCACCGTCGACCAGAACCAGAACCTGCGCACCTACGGGTTCGGCAACGGCAAGCAGCAGGGCGTGCTGCCCTTCCAGGGCGACCTGTCGTCCTCGGCCTCGGCCGACCTCGACGGCGACAAGAAGAACGACCTGGTCGTCGGCGGCAAGTCCAACGGCGTGTGGGCCTACTCGGGTCCCTCGCTGACCGCGGGCAGGCCGAAGCTCCTGTGGAAGGCCACCGTCCCGGGCCAGGTCCACCGGATCGAGAAGGGCGACGTCAACGGTGACGGCGTCGACGACTTCGTGGTGGCCGCGGACACGGCGGTCGCGGTGCTCGACGGCCGTACCGGAAAGGTCCTCGACCGCATCGACGGGAACGGGCAGTTCGTCCGTTCCGTGACGGTCGCCGACCTGAACGGGGACGAGCGCGCCGACATCCTGGTGCCCACGGACAGGCTGCGGGCCTACCGCGGCGACGGGTCGGCGCTGTGGACGTACGCGGCGCCGGAGAGCGCGGGCGACGTCGTGTTCGGCGACCCCGCGGTGGGCGAGGGCCGGGTGTACGCGCAGTACGCGAGCGCCGGTTCCCTCGGCAAGGAGAAGCCCGTGGCCGACGGCGTCGCCCTCGACGCCGCGAAGGGAGCCGTGCGCTGGACCGCATCCCCGAAGCCGCCTGCCGAGGCGGTCGACGGCAAGCTGTACGGCGCCGTCCTGAGACGAGGTGTCTTCACCTCGCCGGAGATCCCGTACGCCGACGGGCACGCGGTCGTCTGCACCTGGATGGCGGTGACCTCCACGACCGCGTCGGGTACCCCGGACGCGACCAGCCTGCGCAACGTCGTCGAGATCCGCGACAGCCGCACGGGTGAGGTACTCCACCAGGGCCTGGCCGGCGGCGCCTGGACGCTCGGGAACTACTTCACCGGGCCGGAGGGGCTGAACCTCGCGGGGACCGCCGCGTTCCGCACCTACGGGGCCGGTGGCCAGGACTACTCGATCTTCACCCTGGCCACCACGGAGACCGGAGGCTTCCTGACCGGACCCGGCGGAAAGCGGCTCCTCGTCGCGGGCACGCAGGCGGGCGTCGACCTCTACGACCCGGCCGTGCTCACCGCGGGCCGCAACTACCCCAATGCCGTGGGCCGCGTCACGCTCCTGGGCGCCCGGGAGTACTTCTCCGGCGACCTGGACGGTGACGGCGTCGACGAGGTCGTGAACCTCGGCTTCGACGAGACGGGCTTCGACCGGACGACCGAGTTGCTCGGCGGCCGGTACCTCCAGCAGTTCACCGCCATCTCCCGGATGACCGTGACCACCCTCTCCTGACGCTCGCCGTCACCCGCAGGCCCTCCGGACATCCGTTCGGGGGGCCTGCGGTGTGTCTGGAGAAGGGGGTTAAAGTGCGCCCCTATGGGTGCGGACGACACGAACCACGGCACGGAATCCGCTCCTCCACTGCTGCGCCTGCACCTTTTCGGCGGGTTCCGGGTGACTCGCGACGGCGGGCCCGCGCTCGCCGAGCGATGGCCAAGGCCCAGCGCCCGCGCCCTCGTCAAGCTCCTCGCGGTCTCCCCCGGACACAGCCTGCACCGCGAACAGGCCATGGACATCTGCTGGCCCGACGCCGACCCGCCCGCGGCGCTCGGCAGCCTGCGCGTCGCCCTGCACGCCGCGCGCCGCGCCCTGGAACCGGAGCTCGCGCCACGCGCCGCCTCGTCCTACCTCACCTCCGACGGCACGCTCCTGCGCCTCGATCCGGACGCCGTCTGGATCGACGCCGACCACGCGGAACACCTCGCGGACCTGGCGCTCGCGTCGGGATCGTCCCCGCAACTCGCCGCCGCGCTCGACGCGTTCACGGGCGAACTGCTGCCCGAGGACCGGTACGCGCCCTGGGCCGAGGCCCGGCGCGAGCAACTGGCCGTGGTGTCCGAGCGGCTGCGGATCGCGCTCGCCGAGGCCCTCCTCGAAGAGGGTGTACCCGAGGAGGCCGCCGCCGTCGCCCGGCGCGCCCTCGACGAGAACCCCGCCGACGAACGCACCCATCAGGTCCTGATCAGCGCCTATCTGAGGCAGGGGCTCCGGCGCCAGGCCATACGTCAGTTCCACGCCTGCCGGGAGTCCCTGGACGCCGAACTCGGCCTGCGGCCCGGCCCGGAGACCGAGCGGCTCCATCTGCTCGCCCTCGACAACGGCAGCTCCGTGGCCCCGGTGGCGCGGCCCGCCGGTGGCTTCGCGCCGCCCGCCGTGCTGCGCGGCCCGGCCCCCACGCCACTGCGCGGGCGCGAGGCGGCGCTCGGCCTGCTGCTCTCGCCCGACGCACCACCCGTGCAACTCGTCGGCGGCGAGGCGGGGCTCGGCAAGACGCGGCTCGTGACCGAGGCGGCACGGCGGGCGGCGCGCGAGGGCGCGGCGGTCCTGTGGGGCGCGGGCCACGACGCCGAGGGGCACACCCCGTACGGCGTCTTCGTCGAGGCGCTGGATGCGTGGCTGGCCGACCGGTCGCCGTCCGAGCGGGCCCGGATCGGCGGAGAATACCCCGAACTCGCCTCGCTGCTTCCCACGTTGGGGCAGATCGGGGCGGGCGCTGAGCGCAGCCCGGAGGAGGAGCGCGACCGGCTGTTCCGGGCGGCGGCGGGGCTGCTCGGCGATCTCGCGGCGACCGCGCCCGTACTGCTGGTCCTGGACGACCTGCACGCCGCCGACACCGGGTCGTACCAGCTGCTGAGCCATCTGGCCCGCCGGGCGGTGACCACCGGGACGGACTGGCGGTTCGTCGTGACATATCGCGCGGAGGAGCTCGACGCGACGGACGCGCGGCGCACCGCACTGGACTCCCTGGTACGTCAAGGGCTCGCCCGCGCCGTGGAGTTGGGGCGGCTCGGCCGGGCGGAGTGCCTGGCGGTCGCCGAGGACGCGGGCGCACGGACCGGGCTCGACCGGGTCTGGGAGCTGTCGCTCGGCAATCCGCTCTTCGCCCTGGAGCTGGCCCGTACCGTCGGCGAGGGCTCCGATCCGGCGGGGCTCAGCGCCCCGGAGGGGGTGCGGCAGTTGGTGGCCGCACGGCTGGCCCGGCTCGGTCCGGCGGCGCGGCGGGTCGTGGAGGCGGTCTCGGTGGCGGGCGGGGGCGCCGCACTGTCCGAGGTGCTGGACGTCGCCGAGCGCGGGCTGCATCCCCCACTGTCGGCCGCGGAGGCGACGGAGGCCGTGGACGCGGCGGTCGCGGCCTCCGTGGTGGCGGAACGGCCGGTGGTGGTCGGCGGCCGGCCGCTGCCCGGTCTCGCCTTCCGCCATCCGCTGGTGCGGCTGACCTGTTACGACGGCCTCTCCGCCGCCCGTCGCCGCCGACTTCACTCGGCGTACGCGGAGGCGGTCCTGCGGCGCAGGCCGGACGCGGTCGACACGCTGGCCTCGCATCTGGCCCGGGCCGACGACCCCCGCGCCACGCAGTATCTGCGGCAGGCCGCCGAACGCGCCGCGGCGCTGTGCGCCAATGACACGGCGGACCGCTACTACGCCGAACTGACGACCAGGCTCGACGCGTTGGCCGCCGACGCGGCCCGGGTCCGGATCGACCGGGGCGCCGTGCTGCGCCGGATGGCCCGCTACGACGAGGCGGCGGCGGTGCTGCGCGAGGCCCTGGACGACATGGTGCGGCGGGGCGACCGGGACGGCCAGGTGCTCGCCGCCGCACGGCTGACCGAGGTGCTGGTGAAGCACCGCGCCACCGACGAGGGCGAGGCGCTGCTCCGTACGTATCCGCCGGGGCCGGACACCCCGGCGCTCACGGCCGCGACCCACCATCTGGCGGCGGCGGTCCTGAAGTTCGTGACCGGGCGGTACG
Organism: Streptomyces sp. NPDC058092; assembly: GCF_042884935.1. Lineage (NCBI taxonomy): Bacteria > Bacillati > Actinomycetota > Actinomycetes > Kitasatosporales > Streptomycetaceae > Streptomyces > Streptomyces sp. NPDC058092. Next base: position 115,343 of record NZ_JBHVSY010000007.1, on the reverse strand, counting down.
AGGAGGCGCACGCCCGCGCCCGGACGGCACAGCAGGCGGCCGATGCCGTGCCGGAGAGCGGGCGGCGCGGACTGCTGGCCCGTGCGCTGGGCATGCAGGCCACCTCGCTCGGGCTGGCCGGCCGGCTGGCGGAGGCCCGTCCGGCGGCCGATCTGGCGCTTCCGCACGCGGAGGCGTACGGAGATCAGGAGTTGCTCGTCACGGTCCTCTCCGTCCAGCGGGAGCATGCCCGCCGGTCCGGGCGGCTCGGTGAAGCCGTCTCGACGGGGCAGCGGGCGCTGCGACTGGCCGAGCACACCGGCGATCCGACAGCGGTCGCGTTCGAACGGGCCAACCTGGCCGAACTTCACTTGCTGCTACGGGAGTTCACGGAGGCCGAGGAGCTGGCCCGGGCGGCGGTACGGGCGACGGGCGAGCGCGCCGAGTGGTGCACCCCGTACGCCCTGGCCGCGCTGGCCCGGGTCCGGCTCAGGACCGGCGGGCCGGGGGCGGCGGAGCTGCTGGCGCGAGCCGGGGAGGCGGCCGGGGCCCAGGGCGACCAGCAGGCCGTGCACGAGGTGCGCACGGCGCGGGCGGAGCTCCTGGTGCGCGAGGGCCGCCCGCGGGAGGCACTGGCGGTACTGGCCGACGACAGCGGGCCCGGCACGGCCCCGCTGCTGGCCTGGGCGCACCTGTTGTCGGGGCGTCCGGAGCACGCGGTCCGGCTGGCGTCGCAGGAGACGGTGCGCGCCGAACAGGCGGGCGAGCGGCTGTCGTTGACCGAGGCCTATACCGTGCGCGCGGCCGCCCTCGCGGCGCTGGGCCGGGAGCAGGCGGCGTACGAGGAGTTCGGCCGGGCGACGGCCCTGGCAGCGGAACTCCCCTACCCGGCAGGGGCGTTCGCGGTGATCGAGGCCGCCGGAACGGACTGGACCGCCGCCGGGAACGAGTTTCCCGGCTGACCGGCGTCCGGACCGGACCCGCCGGGTGACTGCCGCCCGTTCCGGGTCCCCCGGGCGGTCGTCGGCCCGGGGGACCGCCGCCCGTTCCATGTCCCCGGCCGGCCGACGGCCCGGGCGGCCGACGGCTCCGCGGGCCGACGGCTCCCGGGCGGCCGTTGTCAGCCGAGTTCCGCGGCCTGCGTGCCGGGGGTCTCGAACTGGGTGCGGTACAGCTCCTCGTACCGGCCGCCGGCCGCGAGGAGCCCTTCGTGGGTGCCGCGCTCGACGATCTGCCCGTTCTCCACGACCAGGATGAGGTCGGCGGCCCGTACGGTGGAGAGCCGGTGGGCGATCACGATCGCGGTGCGTCCGGCGAGGGCCTCGGTGAGCGCCTCCTGGACGGCCGCCTCGGAGGTGTTGTCCAGGTGGGCGGTGGCCTCGTCGAGGATGACGACGCGCTGGCGGGCCAGGAGCAGCCGGGCGATGGTCAGCCGCTGGCGTTCGCCGCCGGAGAGCCGGTAGCCGCGTTCGCCGACGACGGTGTCGAGCCCGTCGGGCAGCGAGGCCACCAGACCGTCCAGGCGTGAGCGGCGCAGCGCGTCCCAGAGGTCCTCCTCGGCGGCTTCGGGCCGGGCGAGCAGGAGGTTGGCGCGGACCGACTCGTGGAAGAGGTGGCCGTCCTGGGTGACCATGCCGAGGGTGTCGCGCAGGGTGTCGGCGGACAGATCGCGTACGTCGATGCCGCCGATGCGTACCGAACCCTCGTCCGTGTCGTACAGGCGCGGCAGCAGTTGCGCGATGGTCGACTTGCCCGCTCCGGACGAGCCGACGAGTGCCACCGTCTGGCCGGGCTCGGCGCGGAAGGAGACCCCGCGCAGCACTTCGTCGCCGCCACGGGTGTCGAGGGTCGCGACGTCTTCGAGCGAGGCGAGGGAGACCTTGTCGGCGGACGGGTAGCCGAACCGTACCCGGTCGAACTCCACGGACACCGGGCCCTCCGGGACCGCCCGTGCGTCCGGCTTCTGGTCGATGAGCGGCTCGAGGTCGAGGACCTCGAAGACCCGCTCGAAGCTGACGAGGGCGCTCATCACCTCGACGCGCGCCCCGGCGAGGGCGGTGAGCGGCGCGTACAGCCGGGTCAGCAGCAGGGCGAGGGCGACGACCGCGCCCGCGTCCAGCTGCCCGCGCAGCGCGTAGAACCCGCCGAGCCCGTAGACCAGGGCGAGCGCCAGCGCGGACACCAGGGTCAGGGCGGTGATGAACGCGGACTGGGCCATGGCCGTGCGTACGCCGATGTCGCGCACCCGGCCCGCTCTGGCGGCGAATTCGGCGGACTCGTCGGCGGGCCGGCCGAAGAGCTTGATCAGGGTGGCGCCGGGTGCGGAGAAGCGCTCGGTCATCCGGGTGCCCATCGCGGCGTTGTGGGCCGCCGCTTCCCGCTGGAGCCTCGCCATCCGCGTACCCATGCGGCGCGCGGGCAGCACGAACACCGGCAGCAGCACCAGGGCGAGCACGGTGATCTGCCAGGAGATGGAGAGCATGACGCCGAGGGTGAGAAACAGCGTCACGACATTGCTGACGACGCCGGAGAGTGTGTTGCTGAAGGCGCGCTGGGCGCCGATGACGTCGTTGTTGAGGCGGCTGACGAGCGCGCCGGTGCGGGTGCGGGTGAAGAACGCGATCGGCATGCGCTGCACATGGTCGAAGACGGCGGTGCGCAGATCGAGGATCAGTCCTTCGCCGAGGTTCGCCGAGAGCCAGCGGCCGGCCAGCCCGAGCGCGGCCTCCGCGACGGCGATCACGGCGATGAGCAGGGACAGCCGGGTGACGGTGCCCCCGTCCTTGCCGGCCACGATCGCGTTCACGACGCGTCCGGCGAGGACAGGCGTGGCGACCGCGAGCAGCGCCGTCGCCACGCTCAGGAGCAGGAACAGGGCGACGCGGCGCCGGTGCGGACGGGCGAACGCGGCGATGCGCCGCAGGGTGGCTCGGTCGAAGGGGCGTCGGTCCGCTTGCGCGTTCATGACGTTGTGGAGCTGCGTCCACGCGGTGGCTTCCATACTCATGGGAAGAAACGTACGACCTCCAGTGGACTTGAGGTCAATGGCTGCCGTCGTTCGCCGGTTCGGACGTCGAGACCCGGGGTGTCCTTCGGCAGCGGGCCGATCCGGCGGCTGACGGCGGCAGAGCCGTGATCACACCGATGGCGCGCTCTTCCCCAAGCTCTCAACTGCGTTCGAGCCGGGGAGACCCCATGCGCCGAGCGAGAGAGCCCGGTAGGAGACGGCGGGCCGCGCCATCGACGCCGCCCCCTGCGCGAAGGCGAAGGCAACGACGAGGCGCAGCAGCCGGTTCCTGCCGGGCTCTCGGGTACGGGGCACGGTCAGATGATGCCGAAGAGGAGTCCGGCGCAGAGCACCACCAGTGAGGTGAGCGCGGCCCATTTGACCGTGAACCTGGTGTGGTCGCCGAATTCGACCTTCGCCATGCCGACGAGGACGTAGACGGCCGGGACCAGCGGGGACGACATGTGCAGAGGCTGTCCGACCAGGGAGGCGCGGGCGATCTCCAGCGGGGAGACACCGTGGGCGGCACCGGCTTCGGCGAGTACGGGGACGACGCCGAAGTAGAAGCCGTCGTTGGACATGAAGTACGTCAGCGGGATGCTCAGGATGCCGGTGACGATCGCCATGTGCGGGCCCATGCCGTCGGGGATCGCGCCGACGAGCCAGTCGGCCATGTGGTCGACCATGCCGGTGCCGGAGAGGACACCGGTGAAGACGGCGGCTGCGAAGACCATGCCGGAGACATTGAGGACGTTGTCGGCGTGGGCGGCGATGCGGGCCCGCTGGTCGGGCATGTGGGGGAAGTTGACGGTCAGGGCGAGGGCCGCACCGAGCAGGAAGAGCACCGGGATCGGCATCAGTTCCATGATCATCGCGGTGAGCAGGGCGACGGTGAGGCCCGCGTTGAACCAGTAGAGCTTGGGGCGCAGGGTGGCGCGGTGCGGGTCCAGGCCCTTGAAGCCCTTGTCCTCGTCCGCATCGGCTTCGGCGTCTTCGCCGTCGCCGTCGCCGGTGTCCGCGCCCGTGCCCGTCCCCGTACCGGCTCCGCCGGAGTTCGTGCGGGTACGGTCGCTGCCGCCGCCCGACCCGACGAGGACCGTCTCCGACTCCGTGACCGTCTCCGTGGTCAGCACCTCGTCGAGGGTGAGCGTGCCGAGCCGCTTGCGCTCGCGCCGGCCCAGCACGACGGCCAGGAGCAGGACGGCGGCCAGTCCGACGCCGAGCGCCGGGATCATCGGGACGAAGATGTCGCCCGCGTCCAGCTTGAGCGCGGTGGCGGCACGGGCGGTGGGGCCGCCCCAGGGAAGGGTGTTCATGACACCGTTCGCCGTGGCGGCGACGCCGGTCATCACGACCAGGCTCATCTTGAGGCGCTTGTAGAGCGGGTACATCGCCGAGACGGTGATCATGAAGGTGGTGGAGCCGTCGCCGTCGAGCGAGACGATCGCCGCGAGCACCGCCGTACCGATGACGATCCGCATCGGGTCGGCCTTGCAGAAGCGCAGGATGCCCCGCACGATCGGGTCGAAGAGGCCGACGTCGATCATCACGCCGAAGTAGACGATGGCGAACATCAGCATCGCGGCGGTCGGGGCCAGGTTGCCGACGCCCTCGATGACGTAGTCACCGAGCTTCGCGCCCTGGCCGACGGCTACGCAGAACAGTGCGGGGATGAGGACCAGCGCCGCGATCGGCGACATCTTCTTCATCATGATCAGGACCAGGAAGGTCGCAATCATGGCGAAGCCGAGGATTGTCAGCATGTGGGATACCTATCGTTCACCTTTGAACTCCCGCCGGACTCGGCGGTTCGGATGACGTTAGGGCGCGCCTCGCCGCGTTAACAAGATGTTGACATGCGAGCAATACGAGCAAAACCCCAGGTCAACGCGGTGGTCAGGCGCTGGGCACAACCGGCGGCACGTCTGACGGCACAACGGGCGACGCCTTCGGCGGCACAACCGGCGGCACAACCGGCGGCACGCCGTCCGGTGCCTTGGCGGGGGTTGTGAGCTCCTGTCGCGCGGTCAGTCCAGGACCTGCGCGAGGTAGGCCCGGAGCAGGACGCGGGTCTCGGCGACGATGGCCACGTCGCCCGACGGGTCGGCACGGAAGGCCAGTTGGAGGAGGGCGTCGGCGGCCTCGACGCAGATCAGGACCGTCCGGAGCAGGCCCTCGTCGGGAGCACGGCCGAGGTGCCCGGAGAGAAGTTCGGTGAGCCGGCCGGCGACCCGCTGGTTGGCGTCGTCGGCCGGGTCGCCGTCGGGGGCCGGTGCGCCGAAGTCGACGAGGGCGAAGCCGGCCACGGAGCGCTTCATCCCCAGGTACTCGTCCAGGACGGCATCGATGGCGCTGCGCCAGTCGTCGGCCGGGATGACGGCGAGGCGGGCGGTGATGCGTTCGGCGTAGCTGTCCAGATTGCGCCGGGCGAGCGCGTCGGTCAGCGCGCGCTTGTTGGAGAAGAACCGGTAGACGGAGCCGATGGGGACCTCGGCGCGGACGGCGACGGCCCGGGTGGAGAGCTGCTCGTAGCCGGTCTCGTCGAGGAGTTCGGCGCAGGCGTCGAGTATCCGCGCGAGGCGTTCGGCGCTGCGCTGCTGCACGGGGGCGCGGCGGAGGTTCGTATTCGCATGGGGCACGGGCTCCATGATGCCGTGGGTCTCCTCTGCGGGTGGCGGGCCGGCGCGGGCGCGGCCTCACGCGATGAGCAGGGACAGCCCGCCGATGGTGTACGTGATCATCAGGACCAGCAGCGGGAGTTGCCCCGCGACGGCGCGGCCGGACGGGAAGAGGCGCACGGACCTGTCGTGGGCTGCGACGACGCCGAGCACGTGGCCGAGGACGATCGCGGCGACCTGGAGCGTGGCGACACCGCCCGGGCCCAGGGGTGGTTCGGGCGGGACGGGATTGTCAGTGCCGGATGCCACCATGACGGTGCGTGGTCCTTCGGTGACGAAGAGCGTGAAGTAGTGGGCGACGAGATAGCCGAGGGCGATCGGGACGAGCGAGTGCGCGAAGGCGGTGAGGGGATGGCGGAGTCGACCGGAGATCAGCCGGGTGGCACCGGTGCAGAGGGCATAGAGGGTGGCGACGAGGGCGACGGCGCCCAGGAGTCCGAGCGTGGCCGCGGTGGTACGGCCCAGCGGTGAGGTCTGGACGGTGGTGATCCAGGACGGGGCGTCCGAGAAACCGTCGTAGGCGGTGGAGCCGAGCATGACGCAGACGGTGGCGACGAGTCCGGGGGTCTGCGGGGTGGCATCGAGGCCGTTGAAAGGGGAGCGGAGTACGAGGCGGCGGTCGGCGGGGCGGCGGCCGAGCGGGGAGAGCCGGGCGAGCAGCCCCGAGTAGACCTCGAAGGCGTCCGCCCGGTCGAACCATCCGGCGCCGTGGCGGGCGGCGCCTGCGAGGTGGACGGCGGTGTAGAGGGCGAGGAAGAGGAGGAGGGCGGTGGTCGATGCGGGGTCGGGTGTGACGAGTTCGAGCCAGGTGAAGGCCAGGAGCCCGGCCGCGGCGGGCCGGAGCCCGAGGCGCGTGGGAAGGGGGCGGCCCGCGGCCGGGTCGCGGCCGAGCGCACGGCAGCCGAGGAGGTGGACGGTACGGAGCGGATTGAGCAGTCGCCAGACAGGGCCGAAGAGGAGTGAGGCGGGGACGAGCCCGACCCAGAGAAGTACGTAGACGGCGCCGGGGGCCGGGTTGCGGTCCGGGTCGTCCGGACCGAGGAGGAGGTGGAGCGTGACGAACAGGGCGGCGGCCAGCCCGAGTACGCGCGCGCCGGTACGGGTGGGGCGGGCGTCGGCGAGGCGCTGGACGGCGGCCGGGAGCGGGCGGCCGGCCCGGTCGCCGCGGAATCGGGAGGCGGACCAGAGCAGGCCGAGCGCGAGGAAGGAGACGAAGAGCGCGGCAAAGGCACCGGCGAAGGCGTAGAAGGGGGACAGCGGGAGATCGTGCTGGGCGCCGATGCCATGGGCAAGGACGCTCACCGTACGACGAGTTGGGTCAGGAGCAGGTCGGACTCGTGTGTCTCGACTTCGAAGAGCCCGGTGCGGTCGGCGGTGAACGTGAGCGTGACGGTCTTTCCGGCGGGCAGCCGGGCCTCCTTGTCGTAGCCGTGGACGTGAAGGGTGTCGGCGTGGTCGCTGCGGACCCGGAGGGCGATGATCCGGCCCTTCTTGATCTCGGTGCGGCCGGGGGCGGGGCTGACCTTGCCGTGGGAGACGACGATCTCCAGGGTCGTGTCGGGCCGGGGCGTTTCCGGTGGGTGCGCCGCGGGTGCGGTGGGCGGTGCGGAGGCAGTGGCGAGGGAGGTGGTGGCCTGGATCGGGGCGGAGTTCACGGCCCAGGAGGTGTGGTCGTCGGCGTAGAGCCGGGCGGTGAGGCCGGTGCCGCCACCGGCGCCGCGGACGAGGGAGCCGGGGAGGTGGTACCAGGGGCCGTAGACCCGGGCGAGGGGGTGGCCGTCGAGGAAGAGGCGGGCGTGGCCGCGCCCGAGGAGAGCGGCGCCGCCCACACTGTCCGGGGTGAACCGGAAGTTCCGTACGGAGAGATGGACGTTCCACCCGTCCTCGGAGTCCGGCCGGACGGCGACCGTCACCTCGGGGGCGCCCTTGGCGTCGACCTGACGCAGCCGGTGGCCGGAGCCGTCGTCGGCGGTGAGGAGCCGGCCGACGCTGCCACCGGCCTGCTCGTGGCTGGTGCCGGGTTTGTGGTGGGTGGTGGCCCGGCCGCCGCAGGCGCTCGCTCCGAACAGGAGGGCGCCCGCGGTGAGTACGGTGACGGTTGTGCTACCCGGCCGGGCGGCCCGCAGTCGCCTGAGGGAACGCTTCACGATACGTCTCCTTCCTGGGCGGGGGCCTGGGCAGGGGCCGGTGTGGCGAGCGCGTCCGCGTCCGGAGCCCGGCCCTCCGCCGACGCTCCCCGTTCGCCCGACGCCGCCCGCTCGCCGTGCCGGGCGGCGGCCACTACGGCCCACACCACCCAGATCACACCGAGCAGTCCACGCACCCAGGCCGGGCTGAGCGGAATCCACGGGATCATGAACACGGCCTTGTCGACGGCGTCGAGCAGCGTGAGCGCACCCAGGACCACCGTGGTCCAGCCCAGCCACGGCCGTTCGCCCCGCAGCACCAGACCGATCCCGGTCCACCACACCCCGGTCAGCAGCAGCGCCAGCGCGGGCACGTAGGAGGAGGCCAGCCCCATCGTCGATCCGGCCACGTCCAGCCCGAGACCGATCACGCCGAGCACCGTGACGGCGGTGGCGAACCCGCTGCCGCGAAGCCTGCGCCACCACAGCACCCCGCCGACCAGCGCGAGCACCACGGCGACCGCCAGCGCCAACTGCACCTCGATGCGCTCGATGCCACGTGCTCCGTACCAGTCGCAGCCGGCCGGCAGCCGTCGCGCCTGCACGTTGTAGTCGGCACAGACCAGCAGTTGGGCCAGTTTGACCGGTTCGCCGACGAGCCGGTCGGTACGTCCGGACACCGCGCCGCGCTCGGAGCCGCAGGCGGGCAGGGCGCGCGGGGAGGACGGACCGGCGTCCGACTGCCAGCAGTTGCCGTCGCCCTGACCGTCCCACCACACGTCGGTGCGGTTGGGCCGGGAGTTGCCCGCCTTGTCCGTGCCGAGGTGGTTGCCCGCGTACCGGTTGTGGTGGGAAGTGTCGGTCTGCTTGGACAGCGCGTTCTCGCCGCGGATGAAGGCGGGTACCGCGGTCAGGAAGAAGGCGGCGCGCTCCTGCCCGTAGATCCAGTTGTTCTCGTAGAGGTTCCAGTTGCCGCCCGCTGTGATGATGCCGGAGCCGGGCGGCATGGAGATCTGCGGGCAGACGACGCCGTCCTCGTAGCCGCGGTCCACGGGCGGCTTGGCACAGGTCCCGTCGGCGACGTACGGGTAGTAGTCGGCGTTGTTGTCGTGGATCAGGTTGCGTTCGAAGCGGGCGTGGTTCTGCGGCAGTCCCGGGTGCCCGGGGAAGGCGCTGTCCATCGAGGCGCCGCCCATGTTGTGGTCGAACTCGTTGTCGTGGACGTAGACGGAGTCGCCCGCGGTGCCGGAGTAGCCGACCATGTTGTGGTGGCTGCGGCAGCCGGTGATCTCGATCGAGTAGCGCGGCACGTCGTAGCCGTACGCGTCATTGATGTCCGACGCGCTGCCGGGGTAGATGCCCGAGTCCCCGTTGCCGTACGACTCGCAGTTCTTGTACAGCCCGTGGTCGCTCGCGAAGGTCAGAAACCCGTACTCGTCGTTCCACCGGGTGAGGACGGAGTCGATGACGAAGCCGTCCTGGGCGAGGACGTACAGGGAGTTGAACGTGGTGCGCTGGGCGGTGAAGTTCTTGAAGTAAACACCGTCGGAGCCGTCCGCGCGGATCGCGTTGAGCTTCTGGTACTTGGCGTCGATGACGACATCCGTGCGCTCGGCGCCCGTCCCCTCGATCTGGAGGTTCTTCTTCCCGAGGATCGCCACCAGGTTCTGGCTGTGCGGGCACTGCGTCTGCTGCGCGTAGGACAGGATCTGGTAGCCGAGCTTGGAGTTGGGCGCCTTCAGCCGGGCGCACTCCCCCGCCGGCTTGGGCAGCGAGGGCTCCTCCTCGTACAGGCCGGGCAGGATGGCGATGTTCATGCCGGGCCTGCCGACCGCGTCGACGGCCTGCTGCAGATGGCGGTAGCCGGACTTCAGGCACCGGTCGAACAGCTTCAGGTTCCGGGCCCGCAGCCCCTGCGGGAAGCCGGATATGCGGCGCTCGAAGTCCGCCCGGTCGCTCTTGCAGACCAGCAGATCCGGTTCGCCGGTGCGGTACACGGGGACGCTGCCGGTTCCGTCGGGCAGGGTGACCGGACGTTCCTCGTGCGCCTGGGCGGCCGGAGCCGCGAGGAGGGCGACGGCGAGCGCCGCCAGGACCACCAGAAGTCTTCGTGTCCACGACATGTGCGGGAGAGTAGAGCATTGTTCAACTTTTGGAACCCCCCTGTGCACCACGAATGCCGTTGACGCGCCCCGATTCGATTCCTACGGTTGTCCATAGGATTTCTTCGGCACCGGGAGCGCACATGAGCGGCATCGAGCAGGCGAGGAAGACGGCGGAAGGGCTTGAGTACTCCGCCGGTTTCGGCAATCAGCACAGCTCGGAGGCAGTGCCGGGGGCGCTGCCGCACGGCCGTAACTCGCCTCAGCGCGCGCCCCTCGGGCTCTACGCGGAGCAGCTGAGCGGCTCGGCCTTCACCGAACCGCGGGCACACAACCGCCGTTCCTGGCTCTACCGGATCCGCCCGTCGGCCGCTCATCCCCCGTTCGTCCGTATCGACAACGGGGCGATCCGGACCGCCCCGTTCACCGATTCCGTGCCCGATCCCAACCGGCTGCGCTGGGACCCGCTCCCCGAGCCCGCGGCCGGGACGGACTTCGTGGCCGGCCTGTGGACCCTCGGCGGCAACGGCGACGCGACGCAGCGCACCGGCATGGCCGTGCACCTCTACCACGCCGACGCGTCCATGACCGACCGGGTGTTCAGCGATGCGGACGGCGAACTGCTGATCGTTCCGGAGCGGGGCGGCCTGCTGCTCCGTACCGAACTGGGCCTGCTGCGCGCCGAACCGGGGCACGTCGCGCTGATCCCGCGCGGCGTCCGCTTCCGTGTGGAGCTGCTCGACGCCACCGCCCGCGGCTACGTCTGCGAGAACTACGGTCAGCCTTTCACCCTCCCCGACCTCGGCCCGATCGGCGCCAACGGCCTGGCGAACGCCCGGGACTTCCTCGCCCCCGTCGCCGCCTACGAGGACGACGAACGCCCGGTGGAGGTGATCAACAAGTTCTGCGGGAACCTCTGGTCCGCGACCTATGACCACTCGCCGCTGGACGTGGTCGCCTGGCACGGCAACCACACCCCGTACGTCTACGACCTGCACCGCTTCAATGTCATCGGCTCGATCAGCTACGACCACCCCGACCCGTCGATCTTCACGGTGCTGACCTCGCCGTCCGACACCCCCGGGCTGGCCGGGGTCGACTTCGTCGTCTTCGCACCGCGCTGGCTGGTCGGCGAGGACACCTTCCGGCCGCCGTACTTCCACCGCAATGTGATGAGCGAGTACATGGGCCTGATCGAGGGCGCGTACGACGCGAAGACGGCCGGCGAGGGCGGGTTCGTACCGGGCGGCGGCTCGCTCCACAACATGATGTCGGCGCACGGCCCCGACCGGGAGACCTTCGACCGGGCGAGCGAGGCGGAGCTGAAGCCGCAGAAGATCGACGACGGCCTGGCCTTCATGTTCGAGACCCGCTGGCCGGTGACGGCGGCCGGGCAGGCGGCCGCCGCCGGCCATCTGCAACGCGGCTACGACGACGTGTGGCAGGGTCTGAGCCGCAACTTCAGGCCGTAGGCAACGACGCCACGTATCGGCCCCGCGTCGTCGCGTCCGCCGTGCCGCAGTACGGAGAAACCAGGTGACCCAGGTGCCTCAGATGCCCAAGTTGTCCCAGGGACACGCCTTCGCCCCCGATTCGCTGGTCCTCAACCGCAAACTGCCGTTGTGGTACCAGGTCTCGCAGTCGTTGCGCGCCTCGATACTGGGCCGCACCAAGGACGCCTCGGCGCGGCTGCCGACCGAGGAGCAGCTCGCCGCGCACTACGGCGTCAGCGTTCTGACGATGCGCCAGGCGCTCAAGGAGCTGGAGACGGAAGGGCTGATCAGCAGGCACCGGCGGCGCGGCACCTTCATCGAGCCGCGCGCCCGCCGGGTGTCACCGGTCCGGCTGCTGGGCTCGATCGACGCGATCGTGGCCCAGCAGTCGGGCGAGCGGGCCGCGGTCCTCGGCCACGGTCCGATCGCCGTGCCGGGCGATCTCACCGAGTACTTCCCCGACTGCGCCGAGGTGGTCAGCTACCGCAGGCTGCGCCGCGACGGGGAGAGCGACGAGCCCACCAACTGGGCGGAGAACGCGGTGCGTCCAGAGGTGGCGGCCCGGCTCGATGTCGCCGATCTCGAACGCTGGCCGATGACCAAGGTGCTGCGCGACCGGGTCGGCGTCCGGATCGCGCGCATCACCGACACGGTCGAGGCGCGCCTCGCGGACCCGGCGACCGCCGAACTCCTCCAGGTCCCGCTGCTGAGCCCGATCCTGTTCTACACGGGGGTGACGTACGACGAGAGCGGCCGGGTGGTGGATGTGGCACAGATCCGCTACCGGGGCGACCGGTTCTCCTTCTCGGTGACCGTGGAAGCGCGCTGACGGCCCGCCCTCCGGCGCCGTTACGATGCCGGAGGCGGTGGCGACGGGGAGGACGACACGGTGGCAGCACGGGCGGGCGCCGGAGCCGGCGGGGACGACGACAGCCCGCTGCTGGACGACCTCATGCCCTGGTCCGTACGACCGCTGCGGACCGGGCGCCCCTGGGTGACCGCCCCGGACGCCGGTTCGCTCAAGGCCCGTTGGGAGCGGCTGGTCCGGGCGGAGGCCGCCGAGCGCGAACGGCTGTTCCGGCCCACCCGTCTCCGTACCCCGCACACGCCGGTGGCGGCGCTTCCGGGACAGGCCACCGGCACCGGAGGGTTCGCCCGCGAGACCGGACCGTGCCCCGAGCCGGTACGGATCCTGCACGGCCCGTTCGACGAACAGTGGCTGCTCCCCGACCACCGGCTGATCGACGCGGCCCGCCCCGAGCTGTGGCGGGTCGCCGACGGGCACCAGTTCTTCGCCGTCGAGCACGGGTACGTGCCCCGGGACACCGGCCCCGCCCTGTACGTGACGGCGCTCCTGCCCGACGGCCACTCCCCCGCCGGCCGGCCGGGCCGGATCCGGCCGCTGTACCGGCGCCCCGGAGGTCTCGAACCGAACCTGGCCCCGGGACTCCTCGCACTGCTCCGGGCCCGCCACGGGGATGCGGTGACGGACCGGTCCGTGCTGGCGTGGACACTCGCGGCGGCCCGTCACTCCCCCGCCGGGTGCGTGGTCCCGCTGCCGGCCGACACGGCGCGCTGGTCGGCGGGCGTGGAGCTGGGGCAGGAGTTGCTGCGGCTGCAGCTGCGCGGTGCCCGGGGCGGGGAGCGCCCGCGGCTGCCCGGCGGGCGCCGCCCCTATGTGCGGGCCTCGGTTCCGCCCGTACCGGCCACGCTGGAGTACGACCCGGCCGACGAGGCGCTCCTGCTCGGCACGGGCCGTATCTCGCCCGTGCCGGCCGGGGCGTGGGAGTTCCGGGTGGGCGGGGTCCGGATGCTGGAGCTGTGGTTCGAGCGCCGTACGGCGGCGGCCGGAGCGCAGGACATGGACGGCCTGGAAGCGGTCAGGCCCCGGGCCTGGCCCCAGGAGTGGACCTCGGAGTTGCTGGAACTGATCACCGTGCTCGCCCTGCTCGACGGGCTCCGGCCGCGGCGGGAGGGCCTGACCGACGGCCCGCAGATCACGGCCGACGACCTTCGCGCGGCGGGCGTCCTGCCGGTCCCGGCCACGGCCCGACGGCCCGCATCGGTGCTCGACCATCAGGAAGAGGGCCCGGACGGGCAGTTCGCGCTCCTGTGACCGTGCGCCCTCGCCCCACTCGCTACCGGTCGAAGGAGTCCAGCACCCGGCGCAGCGCCCGGTCGAAGACCCCGTCCAGATCGATCGGCCCGGGGTCCTCGGCGAATCCCGCAGCCATCCGCGGATACTTCCCGGTGGCGATCTGGCTGATCAGATAGCCGGTGCGCACCGCGTGCTCCTGCTCCTCGGACCAGGGCAGCGACCGGCTGCGCTCCGCCGTGGCGATCTCGTTGGCCGCATAGGTGGTGACCACACTGGTGACCATGGCGATGAGTTCCATCTTCTCGCCGAATCGCGCGTCGACGCCGTCCAGGCAGCTGAGCGCGTACTCCAGATACCGCAGGGTGTTCGGGCTGAAGCCGTACACGGGTGACATCAGCCGGGGCAGCCAGGTGTGGCGGCGCATCATCGCGCGGGCCTGATGGGCCAGTGCGATGAGATCGGCGCGCCAGTCGCCGGACGGCTCCGGGAAATCGTACCCGCCGCTGACCGCGTCGAACATCAGCTCGTACAGGTCCTCCTTGCGTGGCACGTAGTTGTAGAGCGACATCGTGCCGCAGCCGAGCTCCGCCGCGACCTTCCGCATGGACACCGCGTCGAAACCCTCCGCATCGGCGATGCGGACGGCGGCTGCCGCGATGTCGGCGCGACTGAAAGCGGGCTTGGGGCCGCGGCCCGCACGCTCGGGGCGCGCCCAGATCACTTCGGGTACAGCGGGTCGCCCCACCATTGATCATCACCTCTCCCACCATGGTAGTTACGTACACCGTACGTAGTGCGGTACGGTGGCCGCATGACAACTACGTACGCTGTACTTAGTGAAGGTCTGGAGAAGCGCTACGGCGATGTCCACGCGCTGCGGGGACTCGATCTCGCGGTCGCCGAGGGCACCGTCTGCGGAGTGCTGGGGCCGAACGGCGCGGGCAAGACCACCGCCGTCCGGGTCCTCACCACGTTGACGGCCCCGGACGGCGGAAGCGCCCGGGTGGCGGGCCATGATGTGGTGCGCGAGGCGGGCGCGGTGCGCGCGGCGATCGGCGTCACCGGGCAGAACGCCTCGGTCGACGGCGAGCTGTCCGGCCGGCAGAACCTGCGGCTCTTCGCCAAGCTGCTCCGGTTCCGCGGCGAGGCCGCGCGCACCCGCGCCGACGAACTCCTGGAGCGCTTCGAGCTGACGGAGGCCGCCGACCGCCCGGCCCGCACCTACTCGGGCGGCATGCGCCGCCGTCTCGACCTCGCCGCCAGTCTGCTGACCCGCCCCCGGGTGCTGTTCCTGGACGAGCCGACCACCGGACTCGACCCGCACAGCCGCAACCAGATCTGGACGGCCGTACGGGAACTGGCCGGCCGGGGCACGACCGTCCTGCTCACCACGCAGTACCTGGAGGAGGCCGATCAGCTGGCCGACGACATCGTGCTGATCGACCATGGCCGGGCCGCCCATCGCGGTACCCCCACCGAGCTGAAGGCCCGCATCGGCAGCTACGCCGAAGTGGTCGTCTCCCATGAATCGGCGCTGGTCGCGGCGGCAGGCGTCCTCGATCAGCTCACCGGCACCGAACCGGTACTCGACCACGAGCGCCGCACCGTGGGCGCCGTCGCGACCGACACCACGCTCACCCTCCCCCGTATCGTCCGCGAACTCGACGCGGCGGGAGTACCGGTGATCGACGTGAGCCTGCGCCCGCCGACGCTCGACGAGGTCTTCCTCCGCCTGACCGACCGCGGCGACGCCCGCACCTCCCCGCCCCTGAAGGAGACGGCAGCATGAGCAGCACCGCACCGACCCACGAGCATCAGTCCGTCGCGCCCGCCACAAGCACCCCGGTCGCCGATGCCCTGGCCATGCTGGGCCGCCATCTGCAGCGGATCAAAGCAGCGCCGGGCGTAATGATCCTGACCCAGACCATGCCGATCACGATGCTGCTGTTCTTCGGGTACGTGTTCGGCAGCGCCCTGGCCGTGCCCGGCCAGGAGTACCGCGCCTTCCTGGTGCCGGGTCTGCTGGCGGCGACGGCGGCCAACGGCATCATGGTCGGGATGTTCCAGGCCTCACAGGACTGCCACCGCGGGGTGATGGACCGGCTCCGCACGCTGCCGATGAGCCGGGCCGCCGTACCGTTCGGCCAGACCGCCGCCGATCTGCTGGCCACGGCCATCGGCATGATTCCGCTGATCCTGGTCGGACTCGCGGTCGGCTGGCGGATCGAGGGCGGTCCGCTCGCCGCCCTGGGCGCCTTCGGGCTGCTACTGCTCCTCCGGTTCGCCACGTCCTGGCTGGGCTGCTGGCTGGGCCTGCTGATCCGCAACGAGGAGGTCGCCGGTCAGCTGGGCAGCGCCACCTTCATCCTGCCGCTGCTGTCGAATGCGTACATCCCGACCGACAACCTGCCGGGCTGGCTGCGGACGGTCGCGGAGTGGAACCCGATCAGCGCGATGGCCTCGGCCACCCGCGAACTGTTCGGCAACGCTTCCCCGGCGGCCGACGCCGCCTGGCCGGTCGCCCATCCGGTGGCCGGGACGCTCGCCTGGTCGGTGGTGCTCCTCGCGGTGTTCGTGCCGCTGGCCGTACGGCGTTACGCGCGCGGCGGCGAGTGACCGCGCCGCGCCGCGCGCACCGGGGCAGCGCGGTGGGCCGGTCCAGGGCGCCGGGCAGGCCGATGCGCCTGGGCGAGCACACCGAAGCGCTGCTGCGGGCTCCGGGGAGGCGGGAGAGCGGACAGCAGCGCAGCGCCGGGACGGTGAGATCGTCCGACCGACCCGAGCGGGGGGAGCTGGACGATGAACCCTGGCCGGGGAGAGCCCGGGCGGTGGACCGTTGGGCAGTCGTGACGGGCCGTCGGGTCAGTGGCGGCTGCCGAAGAGCGAGCGGCGCAGTCGACGCAGCGGCGCGAAGAGGGAGACCCGCGCACTCTTGCTCCGACGGCGATGGGCGGCATCGCGCGAGGTGAGCTCGCGCATCAGCAGCGTCGCCTCCGCGGACTCCCGCTGCGGGACGACGGGTCCGCCGAGCACCGCGAGATGGCGGTCGAGGCGCGAACTCGTCGCACTGCTCCCGCATGTGATGGCAGGCACACGAGGCCTGCTGCGCACCGTTATCTGTTCCATGTCACTCCCCACCCGTACGAGGGCACCCGGCCCGGGCAGGTTAACCCTATCCCCCCGCGACGACACCCGTGTATCCCGGTCACAGGATTGAGCACACACATACGGAGGTTGACGATCTCATTCCGAATCCCCCCGATTCCAGGGCGAGTTGGACAGAACGGAAGTGGTTCGCCGGCAGGGATCGGCAGGGTGCCGGACGGAGACCCCTGCGGACGGGGGGCCTCCTACCCGTCGGACGACCGACGGGCCCGGCGCACGCACTGGGTGGAGGGTCAGGCAGCCGAGGCGAGGGCGGGCAGGTAGCCGCCCGACTGTCCGGCCGCGGTGGGGTGGTACGACTCACCGATGTTGAGCCAGTTGAGACTGTGCAGCCAGGCGTCTCCGGAGCAGATCTCGTGCCCGGTGAACTTCCCCGCGACATCGGTGAAGGTGAAGCCGTGGTTGGCGGCGCGCTTGGCGGTCGCCGCGTTGAGGTAGTCGGAGGCGTCGTTGATCGCGGCGCGCACCTTGTCGCTCAGACCGACGACACAACTGCCGCCGATCTTGTAGAAGCGCGGATAGCCGAGAACGACGACACGCGCGGACGGCGCCTTGGCGCGGATCGACGAGTACACCGAGTCGAGGTTGCCGGGCAGGGTGGTGTCGACATAGCTGCGGGCCGTGGCTATCCGGCTGAGGCAGGTGGCCTCCGACTGGAGGACACAGGTGGTCATGACGTCGGCGAAGCCCGCGTCATTGCCGCCGACGGAGATCGAGACGAGGTCGGTCGAGGAGTTGAGGGGGCCGAGTTGACCGGCCTTGACATCACTCGTGCGGGCACCCGAGCAAGCGGTGAAGGCGAAGGACGAGGGCGAGTTGGCCGCGGCCCAGAGTTTGGGATAGGCCTTGGTGCTGCGCTTGCAGTCCCCGCTGGCACTGTCGTAACTGCCGGATCCGACACCCGAGGAGTACGAGTCACCGAGGGCTACGTAGTCGACGGCCTGGACAGACGTGGCGGCGTTGGCGGTGGCCGCTCCGGTCAGAGCGAGTACGGCACCGAGCACGAGCGAGGACGAGAACGCCACGAGTCTGGACATTTTCATGGAACCTCCCTTGGACCGACCGGCAGGATCTCCGCCGGCCTGCCGTGTCCGTGGTAGCAGTGCGCACACCCTCACCGGAAGTGTCCATGCCAAGTTGCTCCAATGAGTTCTCCTGTGCGCCCCCTTGAGGCCGCGTCATGTCCGGGATCGACCCGCTCGAGCGGGGAGGAAGGTGTTGAAACCTGGGTGCGCCGGATGGCCTCGTGCCGGATCATGGGCGCCATGTCTGCCAACCCTGAGTCCGCTCTGCCGATCCGGCTCACCGTCGACGACAGCGATTCCCCGTCCGATGTCGTCGACGCGCTGTTTCTCGGCCGCTTCGCGACGGGCGAGCAGCCGTACTCGCACAGCTCCTCCCTCGACCGCGTCAAGGCCGGGGCCACTCTGCTGCCCCCGGCGGCCAAGGTGTTGCGTGCCGCCCGCGACGACGACCGCAGCGCCACCCTCGCCGAGGGTGCCGGCTGGACGCTGCTCGTCTCGCGGTGGAGCCGCGGCGCCGACGTCACGGTCACCGCGACCAGCCCGGAGCTTGCGCAGCAGATCCTCGGCCAGGCGACGGACGGCGCCCGGGACGAACCGGAACCGCAGCCCGAGAACGTGACGATGGGCTTCTGGTACGTGTCCCCGCGCCGCGGCCCGTACCGCACCACCCGGCAGATCGCCGCCGGCACGTGGGAGGAGGTCCGCAACAACTACACGGCACCGGTGGCCGATGCCATGGACCGGCTGATGAAGGTCACCCCCGACGACATCGCCGGCCGGCTGCTCCTGTTGCACGGCCCGCCCGGCACCGGCAAGACGTCCGCACTGCGCACGCTCGCGCGCTCGTGGCGGGACTGGTGCCAGGTCGACTGCGTGCTCGACCCGGAGCGGCTCTTCAATGACGTCGGCTATCTGATGGACATCGCGATCGGCGAGGACGAGGGCACGGCGAAGGGCCGTTGGCGGCTGCTGCTCCTGGAGGACTGCGACGAATTGATCCGCGGCGAGGCCAAGCACACGGCGGGCCAGGCGCTGTCCCGGCTGCTGAACCTCACCGACGGACTGCTGGGCCAGGGCCGCAATGTGCTGGTGGGGGTCACCACCAACGAGGACCTGGAGCGACTCCACCCGGCCGTGGTCAGGCCCGGCCGCTGCCTCGCCAGGATCGAGGTGGGCTCACTGACCCGCAAGGAGGCGGTGGCCTGGCTGGGTACGGAGGAAGGGCTCGGCCGCGAGGGGGCCACGCTC
Organism: Streptomyces sp. NPDC058092; assembly: GCF_042884935.1. Classification (NCBI taxonomy): domain Bacteria; kingdom Bacillati; phylum Actinomycetota; class Actinomycetes; order Kitasatosporales; family Streptomycetaceae; genus Streptomyces; species Streptomyces sp. NPDC058092. Next base: position 96,422 of record NZ_JBHVSY010000007.1, on the reverse strand, counting down.
GCCGAGCTGTACGCGCTGCGGCGGGGCAGCAGCCCCGCGTCGGTACCGAAGCAGGACTCCGGCGCGGACGCGGGCCTGTACCTCTGAGCGGCCGTTCGAGCCCGTCCGGCGATGGAGGACGAACCGGCCGCCGGACGGCCCCGGGCCGGGGCTCCGGCCCACGCCCGGACCCGCCCCCACGCCCCGTCTCACCGCGCCTCGTACGCCGCCCGCAACGCGTCCTCGGCCAGGGACAGCGCGTCGGCCCGCGACAGGCCCAGCCGCCGCGCCTGCTCCGCGTACTCCTGTGCGGCGGCCGCCGCATGACGTTCCGCCGCATCACCGGCGGCGGCGACGAACGTGCCGTTGCGGCCACGGGTCTCGATCACCCCGTCGGCCTCCAGCGCCCGGTACGCCTTGGCGACGGTGTTCGCGGCGAGGCCGAGCTCCCCGGCGAAGCCGCGTACGGTCGGAAGTCTGAAACCGACGGGCAGCGCGCCGGAGCGGGCCAGTTCGGAGATCTGCGTCCGCAGTTGCTCGTACGGGGCGGTACCGGCATCCGGATCAAGGGCGATCTTCAGAGTCACCCGCCGATTGTCCCCCACCGCCGGAAAATCAGGGGCGACCGTAGGCACCCACGCGTAACGTCCGGCCCATGACTGTCCTCGTTCGCGACTTCCTGCCCGCCGACGCGGAGGCCTGGGTGCGGGTCCGGCGCGCCGCACTGCCCTCCATGGTGACGACTCCCGAGCAGGTCGCCTTCGATCTCGCCTCCGCCCATCCCGACAAGCGCTACCGGCTGCTGGTCGCCGAGAAGGACGGAGAGCTGATCGGGACCGCGCAGGTCGGCCTCGCCCACGACAGCCCCGAACCGGGCCAGGCGTTCTGCAATCCGTACACGCACCCGGACCGCACCGGACTCGGGGCGGGTGGGCTGCTGCTGAGCACGGCCGAGGAGTATCTGGCGCGGGAGGGCGCGGTCGCGGTCTACAGCTGGGTGCTCGACACCCCGGCGAACCGCGCCTTCGCCGAGAAGCGCGGCTACGCACCGAGCCGTTCGGCGCACTTCCTCCGCCTCGATCTGGCCGGCGGGTCGCTGCCGCCCCGGCGGGAGCCCCCCGCCGGCGTCGAGCTGCGCACCGGCGCGGACTTCGCCGACGATCCGCGCCCGCTCTTCGAGGCGGACGCCGAGACCACGGCCGACGAGCCGAGCGACACCCCGGCCGAACTGTCCGACTACGAGGACTGGCTCCGGCAGATCTGGCACCATCCCGGACTCGACCACGAACTCACCTCGGTCGTGGTGGTCGACGGAGAGGTGGCGGCGTTCAGCGCGGCGCAGACCGACGGCCTGACCCGCTACATGTCGGGGATGACCGGCACCCGCCGGGCGTACCGCAACCGGGGCCTGGCCAAGCTCGCCAAGAACGACTCGCTGCACCGGGCGCGCGCCGCCGGGTACACGGACGCGTACACCGGAAATGACGCGGAGAACGCCCCGATGCTGGCCGTCAACCGGTGGTTCGGCTACGAGATCTGCGCCACGGAGGTGCGGTATGTCCGCAAGCTCGGCTGAGACCGCGCTGACGGTCGCCCTGGTGAAGGCGGGACGGACCAGGATCCGCTACCCGGCGGACGTGGTCCGCGACGACGGCACCCGCGTGACGGTGCGTGCGCCCTGGGCCGCGCCGGGGGTAAGGGACTTCGGCTTCGTACGGTTCGAGCCCGGCGATGTGTTCACCGAGCACTACTGGCGCGATCGCTGGTTCGCCGTGAAGGAGGTCCGTACCGGAGCGGGTGAACTCAAGGGCTGGTACTGCGACATCACCCGTCCCGCCGTGCTGCGGGACGGGGAGCTGCTGATCGAGGATCTGGACCTGGATCTGTGGGTGTCGGCGGACGGCACGTCCGTACTCCGGCTGGACGAGGACGAGTTCGAGGAGAGCGGTCTCGCCGAACGCGATCCGGCGGCGGCCGGGGCGGCCCGCCGGGCCCTGGACGAGCTGGAACACCTGGCCCGCACGGAGGGCCTCGCGGCGCTGCTGACCTGACCGGCCCCGGGACCCGGGCGGACACTGCTGCCGCTGCCGCACTGCCCGCCCGGATCCCCGTCCGCCGCATTCGTCAGACCCCGGTCGTCCTGTCCGGCGACGCACCCAGGGCAACATGCCCGCTTTGTTCAGACTTCCCATGGTTTCGAGGCCACCCTCCCGAAGGAGTTGCCCAAGGAACACGCCTGACGTGATGACCAGCTGAATTACAGTGTTCAGGCCAGTTCCCCGCCCGGTGACCTGAGAAGGAATCACGGATTATGCCCACTGAGACGTTCGAGTTTCAGGTGGAAGCGCGCCAGCTTCTGCAGATGATGATCCACTCGATCTACTCGAACAAGGACGTGTTCCTGCGCGAACTCGTCTCCAACTCCTCCGACGCGCTCGACAAGCTGCGACTCGAAGCGCTCCGCGACGACTCGCTCGGCGCGGATGTGTCCGACCTCCACATCGACATCGAGACCGACAAGCAGGCCCGTACGCTGACCGTGCGGGACAACGGCATCGGTATGTCGCACGACGAAGTGGTCCAGCTCATCGGGACCATCGCGAACTCGGGCACGGCGACGTTCCTGCGGGAGCTCAAGGAGGCCGAGGACTCCGCCGCGGCCGAAGGGCTGATCGGCCAGTTCGGGGTCGGGTTCTACGCCAGCTTCATGGTGGCCGACGAGGTCACGCTGCTGACCCGGCGCGCGGGCGAGAGCCAGGGCACCCGCTGGACGTCGACCGGCGAGGGCACGTACACGATCGAGACCGTCGACAGCGCTCCCCAGGGCACCGCGGTCACCCTCCGGCTCAAGCCGGAGGACGCCGACGACCGGCTCTACGACTACACCTCCCCCTGGAAGATCAGGGAGATCGTCAAGCGGTATTCGGACTTCATCACCTGGCCCGTCAGGATGGCCGCGGAGACCCCGGCCGACGACACCGCGGGCACCGGGGAAGGGGCCGACGCCGCCCCGCGCGAACCCGAGACCCTCAACTCGATGAAGGCCCTCTGGGCGCGCTCGCGCGACGAGGTCAAGGACGACGAGTACCACGAGCTGTACAAGCACATCAGCCACGACTGGATCGCCCCGCTCGAAACCATCCGGCTGCAGGCGGAGGGCACTTTCGAGTACCAGGCGCTGCTCTTCATCCCGTCGCACGCGCCCCAGGACCTGTTCATGCAGGGGTACAAGCGCGGCATCCAGCTCTATGTGAAGCGCGTCTTCATCATGGACGACTGCGAAGCGCTGATGCCGCCGTATCTGCGTTTCGTCAAGGGCGTCGTCGACGCGCAGGACCTGTCGCTCAACGTGTCGCGCGAGATCCTCCAGCAGGACCGCCAGATCCAGTTGATGCACCGGCGTCTGGCGAAGAAGGTGCTGTCGACGGTCAAGGACATGATGTCCGCCGACCCGGAGCGCTACGCCACGTTCTGGCGGGAGTTCGGCCGCGTCCTCAAGGAGGGGCTGCTGAGCGACTTCGAGAACCGCGACGCCATCCTCGGTGTGGCCTCCTTCGCCACGACCCACGACCAGGACGAGCCGACCACGCTGCGGCAGTACGTGGAGCGGATGAAGGACGGCCAGGAGCACATCTACTACCTCACGGGTGAGTCCCGGCAGGCCATCGAGAACTCCCCGCACATGGAGGCGTTCCGGGCCAAGGGCGTCGAGGTGCTGCTGCTGACCGATCCCGTCGACGAGGTGTGGGTCGAGGCCGAGCCCGAGTTCGACGGCAGGCAACTGCGGTCCGTCGCCAAGGGCGAGGTCGACCTCGGGACCGAGGAGGAGAAGAAGGAGGCCGCGACCGAGCGCGAGAACCGGCAGCAGGAGTACGCGGATCTGCTGACCTGGATGACGGTCCGGCTCGGTGAGACCGTCAAGGAGGTACGGCTCTCCTCGCGCCTCACCGTCTCGCCCGCCTGCATCGTCTCGGACACGCATGACGTGACGCCGGCCCTGGAGAACATGTACCGCGCCATGGGCCAGCCCGTCCCCCAGGTCAAGCGCATCCTCGAACTCAACCCGGAGCACCCGCTGGTCAGCGGCCTCAACCGGGCGCACGCCGAACGCGGCGAGGACGCCGGCCCGGGCCTGGAGGAGACGGCCGAACTCCTCCACGATCTGGCGCTGTTGGCCGAGGGCGGCGAACTGGGCGACCCGTCCCGCTTCGTCAAGCTGATGGCCGACCGCCTCGAGCGCACCCTGTGAGTGAGGGCCGCACCCCCTCGGGCAGGCTCCCTGGCCCGTCCGAGGGCCCGCCCGGCGACCTGCCCGAGGACCCGCCCGGCTGATCGCGGTCGGACACGTCCAGGAGGGTGCTGAAGATCTTGGCCGGATCAGGGAGCGGCGTTCGGCGCGTGCAGCTGCAAGGCGCCGAAGCGGCCTCAGGTGGGGTCTCCCCTGCTCGAACGAAGTTGAGAGCTCGGGGAAGGAGCTATCAGGCCGTTTCGGCAACGCCGCAGATGTGCGTGCCGGGCGTCGCGAGCCCGGCCAAGATCTTCAGCGCCCTCCTAGTCCCGGCGCTGTGCCCATACATCGGTGTACGGCGCCGGGTCCTCCGGTGCCGGGCGGGCTTGCGGGATTCCGGCGACCAGCTCCACCTCGTACCCCGCCGGGTCCTCCAGATAGGCGGCGATGTGCTCGTCTCCGCCCGCGTGCGGGTAGCGGTCCGGGAAGAGCTGCCGCCAGCCGTGCTCCGGGGCTCCGGCCACCAGTGCGTCGAGGGTGGCCCGGTCCCGGACGTGGAACGCCAGATGGTTGAGCCCGGGGCTGCGGCGGTCGTGCGTCCCCCCGGTCAGATCGGGTGACTGCTCGACCACCACATAGCTGTCGCCGCGCCGCCAGCTCCGGCCGTGTTCCCAGCGCTGGTACGGGACATGGCCCAGCTCGCCGAGCAGCCAGCCCCACCCGTGCTCGGCCGTCGGCAGATCGGGCACCCACAGTTCGATGTGGTGCACCCCGCCGGTGCCGGCTCCGCCGGCGGGCAGCGGGACGGCGCGGCGGATCCCGTGCGGCTGGTACGCCACGGTGTCGCCGTCCTCGTGCCAGTGGATCAGGAAGTGCTCCCCCGCGCGGTAGCCGTCGAGTCCGGCCCGGCAGTAGGCGACGATGTCGTCCGGGAGAGCGTCCAGCGGGAACCAGGCCAGCTCGGAGCACTTGTCCGGTTCGCGGTTGTACGGCGGGCGGCCGGGGTCGTACTCCGCCTCGAAGAACCAGCCGGTCCGGGGACTGCCGCCGGGGCCGCGGTGCTGCATGACCAGGGCGACCCGCAGCTCGTCCGGGCCGAGTTCGACACCGATCTCCTCGGCGGCCTCACGGATCATCGCCGCGCGGACGTCCTCACCGTCCTCGACGTGTCCGGACGGGCCGTTGAACAGCCCGTCCGCGTACCCCGTATTGGCCCGGCGGGCGAGCAGGACGTCGGGGCCTCGGCGGAGGATCAGATGCACATCGACGACTTCGGTATGCCGGTGCGGCGGTTCGGCACGGGCCACCAGGGCGTAGCGCTCGTCGTCGACGTGCTTGCCCCACAGGGCCGGATCGTCGGAGAGCCGCTCGTGGTGGATGTGCTCGGTGAGCTCCGAGAGCAGTCCGGTCAGCCGCTCCGCGGAGAGGCCGACGGCGCCCCGGACACCCTCGATCAGGATCAGCCGGCCGCCGGGCCGCAGCAGGGCGAACCAGTGGCGCAGGGCCGCCACCGGATCGGGCAGCAGCCACACCACATGCCGGGCCATGATCACATCGAACTGCTGCTTGCCGACCGGCGGTCGGGCCGCGTCCCCGAGAAGGACCCCGGTGCCGGTGCCGGCGAGCTTGGCCCGCGCCTGCTCCACCATGCGCGGCGACCGGTCGACGGCGGTGACCCGGTGCCCCTGCCCGGCGGCGAGCAGCGCGAGGCTTCCGGTGCCGCACCCCAGGTCGAGCACCTCGGAGCGCTCGCCGGGCAGCCAGCTCTCCAGCCGCTGCGCCCAGGCATGCCGGACCGCCGGGTCGAGCAGCCCGTGGTCGGGCTCCTCGTCGAAGGAGTCGGCAGCGGAATCCCAGTCGATCGTTGTCATGAGTCGATCGTGCCATCCACCACTGCCGGCGACGGCACGCGCAGCACGAAAGGCCCCGCCCTCGAAGCGCCCGGGACACGGGGGCGGGGCCTCTCGTACCGCTTTTTCGCCGCCGGACAGGGCAGTACGTCTACTAGCCGATGACCGAGGCGCAGGTGGTGGGAGTGGCGTGTGCCGGATCCAGGGCGTTCGCCACCTCGTGGTACGCGATCCGGTCGACGGTGCCGATCGTCACGTGCTCGGAGAGGTCGACCGGGCACAGGTCCTGGAGCAGGACGTTGTGTACGTTCGGCCCGTCCAGGAACTGCGTGCGGTACGGGGTCACGACCTCGTCGTACCTGGTCGCGATGACCGTGTAGCGCACTCCGGGCACGGTGTCGCCGCCCGCGTTGAGCTTGGTGACGAAGGGGGATCCCGCCACCTGGTCGGCGAGGCCGGGCGTGTTGGCGTTCAGCAGGTCCTCCGCTCCCGGGAAGTACGGCAGCAGCTTCGTCAGGCCGAGGAGGGTGGTTCCGTGGTTGTCGGGTGCGAGCCCGATCATGGCGTTCACCTTGGCGGCCCCGCCGAGGAACTTCAGGTAGTAGTTCGGCATCATGCCGCCCTGGGAATGGCCGACGATGTCGGCCTCGGACGCCCCTGTGGAGGCGAGCACCCTGTCGACGAACGTGGCGAGCTGACCGGCCGACTCGTCGATCGGGCCGAGGCCGTTGAAGACCGGCACGCCGGGCAGCTGCCCGTAGTCCAGCGAGTAGACGCAGTAGCCCCGGTTGACGAGGTAGGGGGCGAGGACCAGCCAGTTGTCGATCGAGTTCCCGAAGGTTCCGTGAACCAGGACGACGGGGCGGGGGTGGGCTGCGGAGGGCTTGCAGGAGTAGTCGTTCCAGCCACGGGAGGTGGCCGTGGCGGCGGTGGGGGTGGCTGCAGCGGCAGTGGCCGTGGGGGTGGCGACTGCGGCGACGGCGAGGAGCAGTGCGGCGAGGGTTCTCCGCGTACGTGGGGTACGCGGCGCACGGGTCCGGGGCAGCATCGTGTGGTCTCCTTGCGGCTCAAGGGAGTTGCGATGTCTGTACGCCCTGCGGCCCGGACCACAAGTGGTGACTGCTGACGTTCTGTGTACGCAGGCCAAATTACGCGTGGGTAAGGTGGCGTGGGAAGTTACGCGCCGGTAAAAACTGATGGGCCATCAATCGTTCGAGGTGGAGGGTCCGTTCAAGCCGCGAGTCGCCCCGGCATCACGGCTCACGGCCGGCGGTTCCCGGAGCCAGAGCGGCGGGGTACACGGCTCCTGGACCGAAGCGGCGGCGGGCTCGGTCCGCGGCCGCTTCGGTGGCGTGGGCACGGTCGTCACCGGAGTCCAGGGAGAGTTGGCGGTGAGCGGCGTCGGCCGGCCGCAGATCGTCGGCACGGATCACGAAGGCACGGACTCGTGCCCGCTGCAGCCCCAGGGAGGCCAGCAGGCCCAGGGCGGCCGTGACGAGGGCGGGCGAATGGCTGGTGGGTTCCGGCAGCGGACGCGTACGCGTGGTGGAACTGCGGTCGGCGTACCGCACCGTGAGGGTGAGGCGGCCGGTGACCTGCCTCTCGCCGCGCAGGCGTTGGCCGATCCGGTCGGCGAGCCCCAGGACGGCCCGGTGATGGAGCGCCGGGTCGAGACAGTCCCGGTCCAGCACGAGGTCGGCGAGCAGGTGCTGCGCGGGTGCCAGTGGGGTGACCGGGCGGGGATCATGGCCTTGGGCGCGCTCGGCGAGCAGCCGGGCGGGGCCGGCGCCGAGAAGGCGTTGCAGAGTCGCCGCGGGTACGTCGGCGACCTGGCCGATGGTGTGCAGGCCGTACTTGTCGAGGGTGGCCGCCGTGGCACGGCCGATCCCCGGCAGTGCGGTGACCGGGCGGGGGTACAGCCATTCGGCGGCCTGGCCGGATGGGATCCAGGTGGTGTCCCCCGGTGCGGACGCGTCGGCCGCCATGGCCGCCAGCATGCGGTTGCCCGCGAGCCCGGCGCTGCTGTCGATGTCGTAGAGGGCCTTCAACCTGAGCTTCGCCATCTGGACCAGGTCATAGGGGGACAGGTCGAAGTACCTGAGCGCCGAAGTCAAGTCCAATTGAACGGCATCGGGAGGGATGGCCTGGACGTGAGGCGTCACACCAGACACCAGTTCGATTACATCGTCGTACTGATCCTCGCTCAGCGCGGCGTGCAGATGGAGGTGGGCGATGTGCCGCTGACGCGTGGTCATCCTGCGCTCCCCGGGCTGGTGTAGCCGAGCTTCTTCAGGTCGGCCGAACGGCTGCCGGCGGGCCGCAGATCGGCGTACGGGTGCAGCCGAGCCCCCGTGGTGCCGTTGACCAGGGTCCGCCGCGGCTGCGCGGGGGTCGGGTGCGGGTGGTCGGCGCCGAGGAGGGCGAGAGCGGCTTCGGGGCCGTGGTCGCGGCGGGCGGCGGCAATCCGGTCCAGGTCCCAGGCCATGGTGCCGACGACGGTGCGGCGGGTGCCGCGCACCTGGACGGTGCCGCGGACCAGCAGCAGTCCGCTGTGGAAGACGGTGTGCGCGCAAGCCGGGTGGGAGTCCTCGAAGAAGGCCAGGTCGACCAGGCCGGAGCCGTCCTCCAGGGTGACGAAGATGATGCGCTTGCCGCTGGCGATCGGCGGGGTCTGGGTCGAGGCCCGTACCCCGGCGACGAGGACCTGCTGACCTGCCCGGGCTGCCGCCAGGTGTGCCGAGTCGGTCGCGCCGATCTCGCGCAGCAGCCGGTGGTGATGCTCCATCAAGTGCTTGGAGACGTCGATGCCGAGCGTGTTCAGCTCTGCGTTCAGAGCCTCGCGCCCGGTCATTTCGGGCAGTCCGCTCGGCTCTGCCCCGCCGGCCGCGTCGGCGTCGATGGGCAGCTGCCCCCTGCCCGCGGACCGGACTCGGGACTGCCGGTGGAGTTCGGCGATCTGCAGGAGCAGATCACGCCGCGTGAGACGGCCGTCGTGGAGAGACCCCAGGGCGCCGATCTCCGCGAGGCGTTCGGCGACCGGTCGGCTGGGACGGGCCCGCTGCCAGAAGTCCGACAGCGATCCGTACGGCCGGCCCTCCTCGATCCGGGCGCACTCCTCCTTGCTGATGCCGCGCACCGCGGACAGCGCGAGCCGTACGCCCCACCGTTCCCCGTCGGCCCGCTCCACGGTGTGCTCCGCCCCGGAGCGGTTGACGTCGACGGGCAGGACGGGAACGCCGCGTCGGCGGGCGTCGGCGACGAGGACGCGCTTGGGCCACATACCGGGGTCGTGTTCGAGCAGCCCGGCCAGCAGATACGCCGGGTAGTGCGCCTTGAGCCAGGCGCTCTGCAGGGCCGGCACGGCGAAGGCGACCGCGTGCGCCCGGCAGAAGCCGTAGGCGCCGAATGCCTCGACGGTCTTCCACACCTCGTCCCGGACCTTCGCGCTGTAGCCGCGGGCGCGGGCCTGGCGGTGGAACCAGTCCCTGATCCGGGGCAGTCGCTCCTTGTCGCCGAGCGCCCGCCGGGCGACCTCGGCCAGAGCACGGTCGCAGCCGGTCAGCACCGACAGCGTCTCGATGATCTGCTCGTGCCAGATGGTCACGCCGTAGGTGTCGGCGAGCACGGGTTCGAGGTCCGGGTGGGCGTAGGAGGGAGTGCCGCCGTGGCGGGCGGCGATGTACCGCTCGGGCATTCCTCCGGCGACCGGCCCGGGGCGGAAGAGACTGATGTCGGCGATGACGTCCTGCGGGTCGCGAGGCTGCAGCCGGGACAGGAGGTCTTGCTGGCCAGGGGATTCGAGCTGGAACAGGCCCAGGGTCTGACTCTCCTGAATGATCTTGAACGCGAAGACGTCGTCGAGCGGCACCTGCCGCGGGTCGTCCAGGTCGATGTGGTTGCCGGTCGTCCGTTCGATCTCGGTGACCGCATGGGCCATCGCGGACTGCATCCGTACGCCCAGGACGTCCAGTTTGATGTTGCCCAGCGCCTCGATCTCCTCCTTGGCCGCCATGGCCATCGGGTAGTCGCCCTGGGGGGTGGGCTGCACCGGCAGCCGGTCCAGAAGCGTCGCGTCGCTGATGACCACACCGCAGGGGTGCATGGCCATGCCGTGGACCAGGGAGTCGAGCCCTTCGGCCACCTCCCACAGCGGCCCGTACCGTTTCGCCTCGGCCGCCAGCTGACGCAGTTCGGGCAGTTCGGCGAGCGCGCCCCTGATGTCCGCTGCCCGCAGATGCGGGAAGCTCTTGGCGATTCGGTCGACCTCTGCCGGTGCGATCCCCAGAGCCAGACCGGTGTCCCGCAGGGCCCGACGGGCCCGGTAGGTCTCGGGCATCGCGGTGACCGCCACCCGTTCCCTGCCGAACCGGTCGAAGATCGTGTCGTAGCACTCCAGCCTTCTGGCGGACTCCACGTCGATGTCGATATCCGGCAGTGACGTCCGTCGCACGCTCAGGAAGCGTTCGAACAGCAGGCGGTGATCGAGCGGGTTGGCGGTGGCGATGCCCAGCGCGTGGCAGACCATCGATCCGGCGCCCGAGCCGCGGGCCGCCACCCGGATGCCCTTCTCGCGGATGTCGGCCACGACCTGTCCGACTGCGAGGAAGTACGGGTCGTAGTTCAGCTTGGAGATCACGGCGAGTTCTTCGTCCAGCCGGTCGAGCGCGACGCGGTCGCGGTCCAGGCCGCGCCGGGCCATACCCGCCTCGCACTGCCGGCGCAGCAGCTGTGCCGCGCCGCTCGCCCCGGGCTCGGCGCCGAGCACTTCCGCCTCCGGGAAGTGCGGCGTGCCCAGCCCCAGATCCGCCGCGGGGTCAACGGTGCACGCGGCCGCCGTGGCGGCGGTGTCCCCCAGCAGACGGCTCGCCCGCCGGGGTCCCGCCCCTGCGCTTTCGGCGACCAACCGCGCGATGCCCGCCATCGCCCTCTCGTCCTTGAGCCAGCGCTGCCCGCTGTCCAGGCGGCGCCGGTCGATGGGCCGCAACAGCCGCGCGGCGTCCAGGACATCGGCGAGCCGGTGCTGGTCGGGGTCGGCGTAACGGACGGCATTGGAGAGCACGGCGGTGGTGTGGGTACGGTCGGCCAGCGCCAGGGTCCGGGCGGCCACCCGAAGCGATCCCGGCCCGGTGCCGGACCGTTTGTGCAGGACGGCCTCCAGCCGTATCCCCCCGCCGAAGATCTCCCGCCACGGCGCCAGCAACTTCACCGCAACGTCCTCCCGGCCCGCCGCCAGCGCGCGTACCGGCTCCGAGAGCGGCCCGAGCAGCACGATCAGACCGGGGCCACCGTGCTCACGCAGCGCCTCCCACGGCACCACCGGCGCCGCCCCGCCCGCGGTCCCGGCGTGCGCGGCCGACGTGATGCGGCACAACCGCGCCCAGCCGGCCCGGTTCTGCGCAAGCAGCACGAACCGCAAGGGCGGCTCGACGATGTGCGCGCCACCGCGCACCGGGGTGCGGCGCCGCGGCGCCGGAAGCGGAGGCGGAGGAGCAAGAGCCTCGACGGCCAGATCGACACCGAAGACCGGCCGGACACCGGCCCCGGCGCATGCCTGCGCGAACCGCACCGCCCCCGTGACCGTGTCCCGGTCGGTGAGCGCAAGCGTCGTCATGCCGCGCTCGGCCGCCCGCCGGACAAGGTGCTCGGGGTGGGCGGCGCCGTAACGAGCGGAGTATCCGGACGCCACGTGCAGATGCGCGTAGTCCGCCATGCCGCGCCTCCATCCTCCACCCCATTTCAGCCATACGCCCGATACCTCCATCGTACGTCCGTTCGATTACTCTAACTCCATCGAAGCCGGTCAGCGACCTGATTCGAACACATGACCGTATCCGAGGTGTCCGCAGCGAGTGGCTGAAACTGTCAGTTCCCCGGCCTCGCCCGGCACGGCTCCGGCCAGCCATTCGGCCCAACCCCACCTGCACGAACGGCCGAAGCCCCGGACCGTGGGGGCATGACTTTCGCTGACGAGGTGAAGAACGCCGTCACTCCACGGGCCGCACTGCTTGTCATCGGTGTGCTCGGACTGCAGTTGCTGTTCATCGCGTCCTACGTCGGGGCGCTGCACAAGCCGAAGCCGACGGACGTACCTTTCGGGGTCGTCGCACCCCGGCAGATGTCCGCACAGCTCCTCACCGAGCTGAGGAATCTCCCGGGCGGCCCGCTGGACCCCCGTACGGTCGCCGACGCGACCACGGCCCGCGAGCAGATCCTGAACCGCGAGATCGACGGCGCCCTGGTCGTCAACCCCACCGGCACCACCGACACCGTGCTGGTGGCCTCCGGCGGGGGTACCGTGCTGGCCGACTCCCTGACGAAGCTCATCACGAAGGTCGATCTGACCCAGCGGCGCACGGTGCGGGCGGTGGACGTGGCCCCGGCCTCCGCCCAGGACTTCGACGGGCTCTCGTCCTTCTATCTGGTCGTGGGCTGGTGCGTCGGCGGCTACCTCTGCGCGTCGATCCTGGCGATCAGCGCCGGCTCCAAGCCCGCCAACCGTCAGCGCGCGTCGATCCGGACCGGCGTCATGGCGCTGTACTCCATCGCCGGCGGAATCGGCGGTGCGGTCATCATCGGCCCGATCCTCGGCGCCCTGCCCGGAAGCTTCTGGGGCCTGTCGGGGCTGGGGGCGCTGACCGTCTTCGCGGTCGGCATGCTGACCCTCGCTCTGCAGGCCCTCACCGGCATCGTCGGCATCGGCCTGGCCGTCCTGATCGTGGTGATCGCGGGCAACCCGAGCGCAGGCGGCGCCTTCCCGCTGCCGATGCTCCCCGACTTCTGGCGGGCGATCGGCCCCGCACTGCCGCCCGGGGCGGGCACCTGGGTGGCCCGCTCGATCGCCTACTTCGACGGCAACGCGGTCACCGGACCGCTGCTGGTGCTGTCCGCCTGGGCGGTGGCGGGCACGCTCGTCACCCTCCTGATGGCCCTGCGCAAGCCGGATGACGCCGCCGACACCAGGGCGCCCTTCGGCTCGACGCTCTCCTGACCCCCTCTACGCCTCAGCGGAACCCCGCGCTCAGCGAAGCTCCGTCGTCAGGAAGATCCCCCTCGGTGAGGCCCCCTTGCCGCCCGTCGCTCCGGCAAGGGGGCTCATCAGCGACTCCGGGGTCCGCACTCGCTCCGGCCCCCGAGCGATGGCGGACTGTCGCTGCGGGGGTGGTCACGTCCGGCCGGTGCCCAGGGCGGTTTCGGTGTCCTGGCCGGCCCAGCCCTGCGGGGTGCGCCACAGGACATGGACGCCGAAGACGTCGTGGACGGTGGCGGCCGACCAGTCCTCGGCCGGGGGTCCGGCCAGGACGAGGCAGAGGCGGTCGGCAGGAGCGGGCAGGGTGTGGTTGATCTCGTGAAGGCGGGCCGCTCCCGAGCGGAGGTCGGCGTACGTGGAGAGGCCGGCGCCGAGTACCTCGTAGAGCAAGTGCCCGTCCTCGGTCACGCAGTCCACGTCGGCAATCGGGGAGTCGGACGTCGGCTGCCGGTCCGCTCGCAGCAGCGCCGCCATCAGTTCGAAGCGCACCGCCTCGTGGGTCTTGCAGGTGCGGTCCGCTACGGCAGCGGCCTCCAGGACGTGGCGGAGACTCGCGTTCCGAGCTGCCTGTTCCGGTGTGGTGGGGGCGGCTGCGGTGGGGGTCATGGGTTCGGCTTCCTTCGGCTCGGACTGCCCGGACGCTTCGCGTGCCCCGGGCTCCACGGACGGTGCGGACGTCCCGGACGGCGCGGACGTCCCGGACGGCGCGGGTGTCCCGCACGGCGCGGGTGTCCCGCACGGCGCGGGTGTCCCGCACGGCGCGGGTGTCCCGCACGGCGCGGGTGTCCCGCACGGCGCGGACGGAGCGGACGGAGCGGGTGTCTCGGACGGCGCGGACGGCGCGGACGGCGCGGGTGTCTCGGACCGGTGCGCGGAAACCGCGCGGTCCCGCTCGTTCTCCGCCGCCGGGTCGGCTGCGGCGCCGATGCGCCGTTCGATGGTCCGCCGTGCCTCGGCCAGGTCTTCGGCCCAGCCGCTGTGCTCCAGATCGGCCCGGAACCGGTCCAGGCCAGGTGTGCCGGAGGCCGCCGCGCGGCCGGCGTTGGCCGCCAGGTCCCGCAGCAGGTTCAGGCGCGGCCTGTCCGGGGATCCGAGTACGCGCCAGACGTCCAGCCAATCGTGCTGGTCCAGGCGCAGGCAGCGGTTGGCCATGCCCTTGAGCTCCGAGAGCCGGGCCCGGACGTCGTCCGGGACGTTCCCGCCGGCCAGTTCCTCGACAACGCCGAGCGCGCCCGCGTACCGCGTGGCCATGGTGGGCGAGATGGGTCGGCGGCCGCGTTCGTCGACCGTGACGAAGCTGAGGCTGGAGGCGTGGCGGAGCACCCAGGCGTCCAGTTCCGCCCCCGCGGCGGGGGGTGTGGAGCCGTGGCGCACGGCCATGAGCAGCGGGCGGTCCGTGGCGGGTGAGACGGCCTCGACCTTGTAGTGGCCGCCGGTGGTGTGGCCGATCACCCGGACCCGGATGTCGGTGCCGATCTCCGGAATGTCTCCCTCCGTCATCGGTGCGACGCCCATCGGTGCGACGCCGGTACCGGTGCCGATGCCAGGGTTGGTGTCGAGGCCGGGGTCGGCGTCGGCGTCGATGCGGCGGAGCGGCTGTTCCGTGATGCCGGCGGTGTCCGTCAGGGCCTCCGGGAGCGGCGCGGTGTGCAGGACGGTCAGACTCTGGGTGCTGCGGGTCAGGGCGATGTAGAGCTGGCGCAGGCCGGACGGGCCGCGGTCGGCGATGGTGGCGGGCTCGACGACGAGGACGTGGTCGTACTCCATGCCCTTGGCCTGGGTGGCGGCCAGGACGGACACCGCCTCGCGTTCCTGTTCCGTAATGCCGTCGGCCTCGTCCAGATGGCGGCCGATCTCGTCGAGCCAGCCGGAGTCGTCGGGAACGATGACGGCCACGGAACGCAGCGTGTGCCCGTCGCTGGTGCCGACGAGGCGCACGGCTTGGGCGACGGTGTCGCCGAGCAGCTTCCACGGCTCGGTCGCGATCGTCCGTACGGCGTCCGCACCGACCTCGCGCACGGCCCGCGGGGAGGGCAGCGAGGGAGCGACCGTACGGGCCAGGGGGCCGACGAACTCCATGATCTCGGCGGGTACGCGGTAGCTGGTGGTCAGCTCTTCGACGCGCCAGTCGCCGTGGTCGGACAGGAGCGCGCCCAGTCGGTCCCATTGGGTGTACGGATACGGGCCGGTGGCCTGGGCGAGGTCGCCGAGGACAGTCATCGAGCCGCCCCTCGCGACGCGGCGGCGCAGGGCACGGGCCTGCATGGGAGTCAGGTCCTGGGCCTCGTCGACGACGATGTGACCGTAGCGCCGCGGCGTCTCGCCCGTGATGAGGTACCGGAGCTCTTCCAGGCAGACGCGGTCGTCCAGGGTCCAGAGTTCACCCTCGGCCTTGGCGGCCCGAGGGCGGTGCAGGGCGGCCTGCTTTTCCTCGTCGAGGATGCCGTCGGCGCAGGCATGCAGGAGGTCCGGCGAGTCGTAGAGAGTCCGCAGGCTCTCCCGGGCGCCCGGCGAAGGCCAGGCACGGTCGAGGAGGCGCTCCACCTGGCGGTTGCGTTCGAGGCTGCGGCGGATCGTGCCGTCCGCGCCACGACGCGGGGCCAGGGCGACGAGTTCCCGCAGGAGCCGGTCGACGAGCAGGCTGCGGAAGCGGTCGCGGCGCTCGCGGTGGGCGCCGTCACCGCCGCGCGCCTCGTCGAAGAGAGCGCGGACTTCCGAGCGGGGGATGCGCAGGGTCGTGCTGCCGGCGGTGACGGTGAACGCCGGCTCGTCGCCCTCGAAGGAGGGTGCGGTGAGGAGACCGTCGAGGGCCTCGGGACGGCACTCGTGCTCGACGCGGCGCCGCAGGACGGCCGCCATGCGCTCGTCGGACTTCACCAGCCGTGCCCGCGGCGTGTCGGTGCCGAGAACCTCGCCGTCCCACAGGCGGGAGAGCTGGACGGCGTTGACCTCGCGGGTACCGAGGGTGGGCAGGACCTGACCGACGTAGTCGAGGAACCGCTGGTGCGGCCCGATGACGAGGATGTCCTGGGCCTTGAAGTGGTCGTTGTTGACAAGCCAGGTCACGCGGTGCAGACCCACGGCGGACTTGCCCGTGCCCGGGCCGCCCTGCACGACGAGGATGTCGGAGGGGGAACCAGTGACCAGGTCCATCTGGTCGCGGCGGATGGTCTCGACGATGTCCCGCATGCGGCCGCTGCGCGAGCGCTGGAGCTCGCGCAGCAGGAAGTCGTCCGGTTGCAGGGGCTTGCGGCGCTGGAACCGGACTACGTCGGCGGGCGTGTGGGCCGATGTACGTTTTCCGCGCTCGCCGGATTCCGGCTGCTCCGCGGCTACGGGCGGTGCTTCCGACCCGGCCTCGTCGGCGGTGGCGGGCTCCGCCGTGATCGCGTCGTCCCCGGCGGGCCGCGGTTCCGGGACGGCTTCCAGCACAGGGGCGGCGGGTACGGGACTCGTCGAGGCGATGTCGTCGAAGTAGTCCTCGACGACCTGCTGCACGCAGCGTAGTTGCCGCCGCAGGACGACGTCGCCCGGCGTGTGCGGCTGCGCCTCGAACCACTTCGTGGCCAGCGGGCTGGTCCACAGCACGACGACGGTGTCACGGGTCCGGACATCGGATACGGCGCGGCGGCCCACGTACCAGGAACGGGGCCCCTCGCCCGGATCTTCCGGCGCGTCGACACGGGCGATCACCAGGGACTCCTCGCCCAGCCCCCCGTACGCCTCGGCCTTCTTCACGACGTCGAGCCGGTTGGCGATGCCGTCCTTGCCGCTGGCCGCGGCCTGGGCGGCCGACGTCCCGGTCATCTCGGCGAGGCGCGCGGTATAGCAGTCGTACGCCCGATCGACGGCCTTCTGCTCCTCTGCGATGACCTGGTTACGAGCAATGGTGTTCATCTGCTGCCCCTCCCTGGCGGCGTCCGGCAGAACGCCGCTCCGGGTATACATCCGCGCCACGCTGAATGACCATCAGGGTTCGTTTAGTCACGGTGAGTCGGAGCCTTGCTCCCGAGCCGGGCTCCCGTCCCCCTTGAACGCGGATCAGATCACGCGTGGGCCGGCCTTCTGCGCGGCGACAGTCACGAACGCAGCACCCTTCTGAAGCTGCCACCATCTCAAGCATGTCAGTCATTGACTGAGTTCACAAGCTCGCCCGGCACTTCTCGGCCACCCGTAAGCTCCGGACGAGAACTCGTCCGGATATCACCTGCACAACCGCCTCCGGTGCAACGAAGTGCCTGTACACGGCACTGTCACTGACATGCCATACGATGCGCACACCTGCTCACAACCCTTCCGTTTGAGGATGCTCACGTCATGTCTCTCGGTGTCACGTCCCGTTCCCTGCGCGGTATATCCGCTGCCGTAGCCCTGATCTCGGTCGGAGCGGTGGGGTGCTCAGACGCCCTCGACGGCGCAAAGGCCGGCGCCAAGAAAGTGGTTCGCCAGCGGTCGGTCTTCTCGCTCGCGACCGGCGACTGCTACAACCCGAACAGTGGGGCGCCCGAGGGCGAGGAGTTCAGCGTCGAGGTCGTGCCGTGCAAGGAACCGCACGAGGGCCAGGTCGTCGGTGACTTCAAGATCGACGGGCAGTCGACGTACCCCGGCGAGGACAAAACCGCACAGATCGCCGACGAACGGTGTCCGGCCGAGGCTCAGAAGTTCACCCCCGACGCCTGGGCCCTGCCCAAGGGCGTCGACGTCTACTACTACTACCCCACCAAGGAGAGCTGGGCGACGGGCGATCGAGGCGTGAGCTGCACGTACGCCAAGGAAGCCGGCAAGTTCTCCGGTTCGTTGAAGAGCGAGTCCCTGAACGCCGACCAGCTCGCGTACCTGAAGGGTTCGAACGCCGTCTACGAGGCCCTGTGGACGAACCAGCCCGAAGCGGAGCAGGTCGAGGACGACTTGGCCGGTTACAAGAAGCAGGCCAAAGCCGTTGCCGCCGCGCTCGGCACCCACCTCACGGCCCTGAAGGGCATTCAGCAGCCGGAGACCGTCAAGCTCCGTGCACGGCTGGAGGAGACCGCGGGTGCATGGGAAAAGGCCGCCTCGGCCGGTGGCACGGACGCCTTCTACCTCGCCTACGACCGGGCCTTCACCGGCATCAACCCGGCCAAGACGGTCGCCGCCCGCAAGGAACTGAAGCTCGCCACCACCGTCCCGGCCGACGAAGCCGAGGTCTGGGCCGACTGACCCCGTCGGATCACGTCGACCGGCCGGACCCCTGCCGACGGAGCGGGGACACCGAGGCGGCCGAGCGCTTCCGGAGTCGACTGCGGGAGCGCCGGCCGAGGCCGGATCAGCGGTGAAACACACACCGGACGAGGGAGTGCCGCCCCGAGTTGTACGGGTGCGGTACGGGGCGGGGACCGTGTCCCGGGAAATGGCCCATCCGTTGAACCCTGTCCAGCCGCAGTGGAGTTGAGAGTCACTACGAGTGGCTTCGGGGCGGCGGGAACGGTGACGGAGGGAGCGGTGAGGGCCATGCGGGATACACGGAACAGCCGGGCGACGAAGACGAAGGAGGACAGTGACCTGCCGGGAGTGTGGGTGGCCTACGGCAAGCTCCTCCAGCACCTGCGCAAGCGGGCCGCGTTGAATCAGCAGGCACTCGGAGAGGCCATCGGTTACTCCCTGGAACAGGTCGCCTCGGTCGAGCAGGGGCGCCGGCCCGCGAAGGAGGCATTCACCGTCGCGGCGGACCGGGTGCTGGCTGCGGGAGGGGTGCTGGAAGTGCTCCAGGCCGATGTGGACCGGGCGAAACTTCCGCAGTTCTTCCGCAACTTCGCCCTCATCGAGGCGGAGGTGCTGAGCCGCTTCTCGTACGACCCGCTGCTGGTGCCGGGCCTGTTGCAGACGGAGGCGTACGCGCGAGCCGTGTTCGGCGGCCACTGCCCGCCGTTCAGCGAGGAGCTGATCGACCAGCACGCGGAAGCGCGGCTGAGCAGGCAGAAGCTGCTGACGCGGGATCCGCTGGCGGAGCTGTCGTTCATCATCGGGGAGGAGGCGTTGCGCGATCCCGTGGGCGACAGTGAGCTGATGCGCTCGCAGTGGCAACACCTGCTGAGGGTTGGCACGTTGCGCAATGTAGAGGTTCAGGTCATGCCTGCCGGACAGGGGTTCCATCCTGGGAAGAATGGGCCATTTGTGACGGTCCAGACAAAGGAACTCCGACACCTCGGCTACTTCGAGTCGCAGGGTGTCGGGTGCGTCGTCGGTGATCCGGTAGAGGTCAGCTCGTTCGGGTTGCGATATGGCAAGCTGCGATCGCAGGCCCTGAACGTCGAGGCGTCTGCGCGGCTCATCGAACGGCTGGTGGGAGAGACATGAGCGTGGAGCAGGTAACCGACAACGTTGACGAGCTGCGCTGGTTCAAGAGCAGCTACAGCGGATCGGACGGTGGCGACTGCGTGGAAGTGGCTGCCGACCCTGGTGCGGTGTATGTGCGGGACTCGAAGGTCGCGGCCGGCGGACCGGTGCTGCGGGTCGGCCGGGGCGAGTGGGCGGCGTTCGTGACGCTCGCGCGCGGGTAGCACCGACAAGGTCCGCTGCACGGAACAGCGGGGCTCGCCCGCATCAACTGAGGTGATGCGGGCGAGCCCCGCTGTCATGCGGAAGGCTCATAACGAGGTCGGAATTCGGCTTTCGTGGGAGAGAAACTGCTCCGCGGGCCGCCCTCCGGGGAATCGCCGTGAGCCGTCCCCGCGCGAACAGGGCGTCGGCGCCGTGGAGGGCGCCTCAGTCCGTGTCCCGCAGGGCGAAGCCGCGCGGGCGCGCATTTCACCTCGGTAGGGATTGCGTATGAACGATCTCGCGATGCCCGGTGCCTCGGCTACCGGGTACGAAGCCTTTCTCGCCACACTGAAGCGGGAACCGACGGCAGCGGAATGTGTGCGTTGGGCCGCTGAACACGCCGGTGATCCGGAGGAGCCACGTGCCTTGGTGAATGCCGGGTGGTGCACCGCCCGTGGCGGCGAGGGCGAGGAGGCCCTTCGGCTCCTCCGGCGCGCGGCGGTGCTCGGGGGCGCCTTCGGCCGCGACGCCCAGGTGGGCATCATCGACCAGTTGTAAGCGCTCGGCCGCGAGACGGAGGCCGAGAAGGCCCAGCGTGCGCTGCGGGCGGAACTCGACGCCCGGCCGGGCGGGTTCACCGATCTGCGGGTTTTCGACGACATGGTCGAGGTCTTGACCGAGATGCGGCGGCACGAGCGGGCACTTGAGTGGTGCCAGGCGGGTCTGGACCGGACCGGCGAAGACAGTGAATCCCCGGAAGTGGCCGAGTTCCGGCACGGACTGTTCATCGACCGCAGTTTCCTGCGGGGTGAGTTGGGCCTCGAGCCGGATGAGGACGACCTCGCCGCGGAGGCAGAGGCGGACGCGTCCCTCGTGGCGTTCAGAGAACTGCTGCTGGACAAGTTGAGCGACCGGTCCGGCCCTCCCGGCCCGGACGCGCCCGATGACGGGGAGGCGTTCGACGGGATCGTACTGCGCTGGATCCGCGAGGACTTCGCCGCGGTCCGCTCCCGCCGGCCCGAGCCGACCGCCCTCTACGGTGACGACTACGACAGCTACGCCGCGCGGGTACAGCGGGAGGCCGGTGCCGCTCACGTGCGCATGGTCAGCGCCACCCTCACCGCCTACGAAGCGTATGCCCGGCGTCAGGGCCGGGACGCGGCTGGGGCAGCCACTCGCAGGGAGTTCGGCGAGTGGTACGCCACGGCACATCCCGACCGGGTCCTGCTGTGGCCGCCCGCGCGCAACGGACCGTGCTGGTGCGACTCGGGGCGCACGTACAAGAAGTGCTGCGGCACACCCGCCAAGAACTGAGAGGCGTTCCGGCGCCGGGCCGGGCACCCGGGGCAGTGCGTGCGGCACAGCTCCACGGCATGCAGACCACGATCGGTATCACCGGGGCATGGGGTGATGTGCGACGCGGAGGGATGGGAGCCCTGCCTCAGTGACGCAGCAGCAGCGTGACGCCGGCCACGACTGCACCGAGCACGATCGCCGCGACGCCGTAGGCGACCCGGTGCGAGCGCAGCCGGGGCAGCAGTCGGTCCACGGCGATCCGGCCGGGGCCGGTCAGGGCGAGCGTCACCGCGGTCAGGGCGATGAGGAGCTCGTACTCGACGCCCTCCGGGGCGAAGAAGCCGCCGCCCCACTTGACGGAGATCGCATTGACAAGCGTGCCCGCGACGGCCGCGGCGGCGAGCGGAGTGAGCAGGCCGAGCGCGAGGCCGAGCCCGCCGAGGGTCTCGCTGAGCCCGGCCACGACGGCGAACGCCCTCGGCGAGGGGTAGCCGGAGGCGGCGAAGAACTGCCCGGTGCCGTCGATGCCGCCCCCGCCGAACCAGCCGAACAGCTTCTGGGTGCCGTGCGCGGCCATGGCCAGGCCGAGCGCGAGGCGCAGGACGAGCAGGCCGATGTCGTAGGCGCGGGCGGGGGCGGCCGGGGCCTTCTCGGGCGCGGTGGCGGGGCGGGACAGGGCGGTGGCAGGAGTGGTCAAGGGAGGGGCTCCTCGTGGGGCGGGTGGCAGGGGCCGCGCGACGCTGGGCGGCACCACATTAACTTGAAACTTCAAGGTAACTCACATCCCCCCTTGCTTCAACTTTCAAGCAATTCGGGTAAGGTCGACGGCGCGGCCGGCCGGACCGCGGCGCCGCCATGGCTCCTGCTTGTGCACAGCGGTCGACTGCGACCAAGTCCCGTACGTGCACCAGGAGTTGCCGTTATGCCGTACACCGTCGCCCCCACCATCCGATGGTCCGTCGAGCCCGCCTGCAGGCCCGGCACGCCGCTCCTCGTCGCCCTGCACGGGCGGGGGGCGGACGAGGCGTCGTTCGCGCAGCTCGCGCCGCATCTGCCGCAGGGCGCCACGGCGGCCTTCGTGCGCGCCCCGCTGGCTGAGGGCGCCGGATACGCGTGGTTCGCGAACCGGGGCATCGGGCGCCCGTTGCCCGACTCCATCGCCGCGACCGCCGACTGGCTGTTCGGCTGGCTCGACGTCGAGGCCGCGGGGCACACCTCGGTCTCGCTTCTCGGCTTCTCGGGCGGCATGGCGATGGCGGGCGGTCTGCTGCTCGCTCGCCCTGAGCGGTTCGCCGCCGCCGTGCTCCTGTCCGGCACGCTGCCGTGGGACGCGGGCCTGCCGGAGGAGCCGGGACGCCTGGCCGGAGTGCCGGTCTTCTGGGGGCGGGATGACGCGGATCCGGTGATCCCCGCCGACCTTGTGGCCAGGACGGGTGAATGGCTGCGTGAGAAGTCGGGCGCCCGCCTTGCGGAACGCTGCTACCCGGGGCTCGGACACGGCATCGCGCTGCCGGAACTCGCGGATGCCTCGGACTTCTTGCAGGGCGCCTGGAGTGCCGCGGCCCAGCAGTGATTCCTGGCGGGCGCGCCACCGCCCCAGGACCACCGGCTCGACCGGAGCCCGGAGATCAGGTCGGCGACGAGCATCGGCGCCGGCTCGTCGAGGCTGCCGCGGGACAGCTTCCCGTCCTCGTCGAATCAGACCGCAGTCCAGCAGCTCCTTCCGGGTCGCCGCGAACTCGCCGGGCACCTCGTCCCCTGCCGCCGGCCCGAAGAGCACGATCACTCCGTGGCGGCGGTGATCGTGCCCTTCTGGACGGCGGCGAAGTGTTCCGCGGGTCAGCACGTGGCCGTGCTGCGAGAGGCGGGCCTGGTGGTCACCCTGGTGAGCGGCAGCGCCCAGCCGGAGGTGCCTACGCCCGGAAGGGACCGGTCACCTCGTACGTGATGCCGGCGGACGAGCTGCCGGTCGTACCGCGCTGGCTGGAGAAGTACAGCCGCTTGCCGTCGGGCGAGAAGGCCGGTCCGGTGATCTCGGAGGCGGACTGGCCGGTGATCCGCAGGAAGGGAGCCACCACGTCGTCGGGCGTGATGATGCAGATCTCCATGTTGCCGCCGTCCTCGGCGACGAACAGGTCACCGGAGGAGGATCCGGTGACATTGTCGACGCCGGTCAGCGGGGCACCGCCGCCCACCACCAGCGAGTCGTCGTAGGCGAGTTCATAGGTGTTCGTGGCCAGGTCGACCTGCCAGACGCGGTTGTCGCCCTTGGTGGTGAACCAGACGGTGTCGTTCGAGTAGTGGCAGCCCTCACCGCCGTTGAACCGCTTGGCACCGGAGACCTGGTCACGGGTCACGGTCGGGGCGCCGTCCGGGTCCGGCACGGTCGCCCAGGTGAACGAGCCGGAGGTGGCGGTGCCGGCCTTCAGCACCTGGAGCGTGCCGGCGGACAGGTTGCCCCAGGTCGTCGGGATGAAGCGGTAGAAGCAGCCATTGGTCTCGTCCTCGGTCAGGTAGATCACCCTGCGGACCGGGTCGGCCGCTGCCGCCTCGTGCTTGAACCTGCCCATCGCGTCCCGGCGGACGGCCGCGTTCACACCCCACGGGTCGGTCTCGTACACGTACCCGAGGCTGACCTCCTCGCAGGAGAGCCAGGTGTTCCACGGGGTGGCGCCACCCGCGCAGTTCTGCCGGGTGCTGGAGAGGATCCGGTACGCGCCGATGGTCGCGCCGGTCGAGGAGAACTTGACCGCGCTCGCACCGCCGGAGGGGCTGATCTCCGAGTTGGAGACGTAGATCCAGCCGGTGCCGTCGGCGAAGCAGGCACCGCCGTCGGGGGCGTTGTGCCAGGTGTAGTTGGTGGAGCCGACCTTCTGGCCGGACCGGGCGATGACCCTGCTGGTGAACCCGGCAGGCAGCTGTATGCCGTTGGTGTCCGCGCCGCCCAGTACCCCGTAGGGTCCGGAACCGGGCTGAGCCGGGGCCGCGTAGGCGGCGCCGTGCATCAGGGTTCCGCCGAAGGCCGCGGCCGAACCGCCGATGACCGCTCCACGAAGGAAATTGCGACGTTCCACGTGTCACTCCAGGGGGAGGTGGTGACTTGCCCGCCACCGGTCGGCGGCGGGGTCGCACGCTTCCGGAAGGTAGGAGTGGCGAATTGACGGGGCGTGAACATCGAGGCATCCAGAGATGATGAGTGCATGCCACCCGTATCGCTGAAGCTGCATCCAAAGAACGTGTGGCCCAACTCGGTCTTGAGGATGGCGTGTTGATCGTCGGCGAGGTCCTCCTTGTTCCGGCGCAGGAGTTTGCGGACGGTACAGATGGGGTCGCCCTTGCAGACCCGGCGGCCGTGCCGCTTCCAGATGAGGCGGCGGCGCAGGTCGGCGAGGTGGCACTGGGCGAGTTGCACGAATGCTTCGGTGCCATGTGGACGACAGTGCCCGGCGTGGCACTGGAGGCGGTGAAGCGGGTTTCGCCGGGGCACGGATCCGTAGCGGCCGCGACACCGAAGTCCAGGACCTTGATCCCGCCGGAGGGGGTGACCACCTGATGCAGCAGGCAGCCGACCGCGCAGAGATCGCCGCGACCGTCGATGCGACCGCGGCCGGAGAGCAGCTCGGGCGACGCACAGAGGATGTTGCCGATCCCCTCCCCGGTCATGGTCGGTCGCGGGTCCGCATCCGCGAGGGACTTGACCGGACCGAAGCCGAGGATCTTGACGACGCCGCCCCGCCGGACCATGACATATCGGCCACACAGCATCATTCCCAGCACCAGGGCCTGCAGACCTTCCATCCTCCACACGATTCACACACCGACACCGCAAGTCGAGCCTGTGAACAAAGTCAATGACCGTAGTAGCCTGCAATGTACTGCGGCCACCGGGACGCCGACCCGCCCAGCCCGCCAAGCATCCCCGGAGACCCCTCGATGAGCACATCAAACCCCGTACCGGTCAGCCTGGCCGAGATCGCCCGGATCGCGGGTGTGGGGCGGGCTGCCGTGAGCAATTGGCGCCGCCGTCACGACTCGTTCCCCGCACGCATCGGTGGCACGGACGTCAGTCCACAGTTCTCACTGTCCGAAGTCGAACGGTGGCTGCGCGACAACGGAAAGCTGACGACCGCCGGAGGCCGCGACTTCCTGTGGCCGCGGTTCGAGGCACTCGGCAGCCGGGAGGAGTCGGGGCTCGCCATCGCCGAGGCGGCACGCCGCATGCGTGCGCCTCGGGCTCGCGGCACAGCATCGAAGCTCCCCGCCGAAGCAAGGGATCTGGCAGGCGAGGCTGCGCGGCTCGGGCGGACCGAAGGGCCGCGCGAGACGTTCGAGTTTCTGCTGCAGCGATGGCTGGACACCCACGTACGACAGCTCAGCACCACTCCTCCTCAGCTGGCCGCGCTGATGGCCCGGATCGCGCTCGACACCCGGATCACCGATGGCGAGGGCGGACTCACCGTCTTCGATCCGGCATGTGGCACGGGGCACCTGGCAACGGCGGCAGTGCATGCCTATGACGGTCCGGGCCTGGTCCTGCTGGGCTGCGAGCGCGAGCCGGCTCTCGCTGCCCTCGCCTCCGCCCGCCTCGACTTCGCGACCGAGGGCCGGGGCGTCCGCACGGAGATCGTCACCGCCGACGCACTGCGCGCCGACCCGTTCGCCGGTCTGCGGGCCGACATCGCCCTGTGCAACCCGCCGTTCAACGAGCGCGACTGGGGATATGAGGAACTGGCCACCGACCAGCGCTGGACACACGGCCTGCCGCCCCGGACCGAGCCCGAGCTGGCCTGGGTCCAGCACCTGACAGCCCACCTCAGGCCCGGCGGCAGCGCTGTGATCGTGCTCCCTCCGGCCGTCGCTTCCCGCAAGGCCGGCCGCCGCATCCGCGGGTCCCTGCTGCGCACAGGACTGCTCAGGGCGGTGGTGGCGCTGCCGCCGGGCTGCGCACAGCCCCACAGCGTCTCGCTCCAGCTGTGGGTTCTGCGAGCCGCCCCCGACGGCTCCCTTGCGAGTCCGGGCGCCCAGGACGCACTCCTGATCGACGCGACACGCGCCGCAAAGCCCGGTACACGCGAGCAGGGACCCGACTGGGAGGCTCTGACCACGTTCGTACTCTCCGCCGTGTCCCAGCTCGACAGACCGGATCGGGAACTGCCCGAGGACACCGTACGAGTATCTCTTCTCGACCTGCTGGACGACGAGGTCGATGTCACCCCGGGCCGCTACACCGCGTCGGGCAGCGAACCGACCGGCGTCGAACTCACCGCCTCATGGCGTGAGTTGACCGACTCGCTGGGTGAGCTGACCGAACTGGCAGCGCACCTGTCGAAGCTCGGCCTGACGGACTCGGAGCCTCGGACCACAGCCACCGTGGGGGATCTCGTCAAGGCCGGGGCCCTCACCCTGCATGCGGGCCAGCAGCCCTCGGACGCCGCACCAACCGGCGATTTTGGTACGCCACTGCTCACCGTCCCCGACCTGCTGATGGATGGCACCCCGAGCAGACTGCTGCCGCCCGGCGCCGCCCAGGCCGTGGCCGAAGAGGGTGACGTCGTGGTCGCCGGAGTCGTCCGGGCGTTCAGGGCATGGGTTCACGAAGGTCCGCCGATCGCCCTGGGCCCCCAGTTGTACGCCCTGCGCGTGGACCGGGCGATGCTGGATGCCCATTTCCTCGCCGGATGCCTACGTGCACCGGCCAACGGACGCCAGGCCGGCACGCACGCCTCCAGCTCGTCCCGCGTCGACATCAGACGGCTCCAGGTGCTCCAGCTCCCCCTGCATGAGCAGGCCGCCTACGCCGAGACCTTCCGCCGCCTCACAGACTTCGAGAGACTGCTGAAACGGGCCGACGACCTGGGCAAGGGCTTGGTGGACGATGTCGGCGACCGGCTTGCCGCCGGCGGTCTCGCAACTGCGCGCAACGGCTAGCCGACGTCGCATCCGTATCCAGCACCCGGCACCTGCCCCGGAAGAACGACCGCGCTCCCCGAAGACCCCCCACCGTTTCCCAACGCGCCGTCCCGATAAGTGCTCTGATGGGCCATCATCGAATCGGGCGGGGAAAAGCCGGGCACGTGGTGCCCGCACCACACGGAGGAGGCGCGGAGTGCGTAGTCGGGTGCGCGCAACGGACGGGCGGCATCTGGTCGTGGAGCACCTCGGGGATCCCCGCGGCAGACCGGTCTTCCTGCTGCACGGAATGCCCGGCAGCAGGCTCGGTCCGGCTCCGCGCGGCATGGTGCTGTACCAGCGCAAGACCCATCTCATCACCTACGACCGGCCGGGCTACGGCGAATCCGACCGGTTGCCGGGCCGCTGTGTCGCCGATGCCGTCCAGGACGTACGGGCCATCGCGGACCACCTCGGGCTGGAGCGGTTCGCCGTGGTGGGCCGCTCCGGTGGCGCCCCGCATGCCCTGGCCTGCGCCGCGCTGATGCCCGAGCGGGTCACCCGTACCGCCGCACTGGTCGGGCTGGCCCCCCGGGATGCCGACGGCCTCGACTGGTTCGAGGGCATGGCCGCCTCCAATGTGCTGGCGTACTCCACCGCGGTGACCGATCCGGACGGGCTCGCGGAGTCGTTCATCTCGCGGTCCGCGGTGATCAGGAAGAACCCGGTCCGGCTCATCGACGATCTGCGCCGGGAGCTGACCGAATCGGACCGGGTCGTGGTCAACGACGCCGGGGTCCGCACCATGCTGCTGCGCAACTACCGTGAGGGGCTGCGCACTTCGGCATGGGGCTGGATCGACGACGCGATCGCGTTCTGCAGCCCTTGGGGATTCGACCCCGCGGACATCACCGGCCCGGTGATGCTCTGGCACGGCGAGAAGGATGTGTTCACGCCGGTGGGCCACTCCCGCTGGCTGGCCGGGCGCATCCGGAACTCCACCGTCGTGGTGGAACCGGCGGCCGCGCACTTCGACGCGCTGCACGCCCTGCCCAGCATCCTCAACTGGCTGCTGGAACCGGTCGCCTGCTGAGGGGCGGGTCCGGGAGACGGGGAGCGTCCGGCGGCGGCCGGACGCTCCCTCGGCTCATACCGCCATCGGTTCCAGTTCGCGCTCGAACCGGCGCTCGTCCCGGGCGATCCGGCTCATCGGATGGTCGTCGCCGAGCTGCCGGGACAGCTCCTCGACCGTTTCCGCCCGCAGCCGCATCGCCTCGTCCTTGCGCCCCATCGCATCGAGCGTGACGGCCATGTTCGACATCATGGCCAGCGTCTCCGGGTGGTGCGCCCCGAGGACGTGCCTGAGCTGTCCGGCCACCTTCCGTTCGGTCTCCAGCACGATGTCGAGGTTGCCCGTCTCGGCCGTCGCGTTGGCCAGATTCATCACACAGAACAGGGTGTTGGGGTGCTCCGGCCCGTACACCTCCCGCATCGACGCGACCACCCGGGTCAGCACCCGCTCCGACTCCTCCACCTCGCCGGCCCCCAACTGGTAGACGCCGAGGTTGTTCAGAGCGGCCAGGGTGTACGGGTGCTTCTCCCCCGGCACCTTCATGTACTGGTCGACGACCTCCTGCGCGGCGTTCCTGGCCTCGGTGGTCTCGCCCGCCGCGTACAGGTCGGCCGCCATATTGAGGTCACAGGCCAGCGACTCCGGGTTGGCGGCGGTGTACTTGGCCCGGTACCTGGCACGGGTGGCCACCGTGAGCCTGCGGGCGTCCTCCAGTCTGCCCGCCCGGCGCAGCGACACCGCCAGGCTCTTCGCCGCGCTCAGCGTGCCGGGGAAGGCCCGGCCGAGCGTGGCCTTGTAACTGTCGTACGTGCGGCTGAGGATGCCGACCGCATCCTCGTACCGCCCGACGTCACGCAGGTCGCGGGCCAGGTTCATGGCCGAGGAGAGGCTGTACGGGTGCTCCGCGCCGAGTACCTCGACCCGCTTGTCGAAGACGTCCTGGTCGATCTCCCTGGCCCTGGCGTACTGCCCGATGGACCGCAGGGTGAACGCCAGGTTGTTGGCCGCCGCCAGGGTCCTCGGATGCGAATCGTGGAAGATCTGGTTGAAGCCGTCGGTCGCCTCCGTCGCCAGCTCGATCGCCCTGGTGTACTCACCGAGCGTGCCGAGGTCCGTCGCGAGGCTGCTGGTGCTCATGTACGTGTGCGGATGCTCCGGGCCCAGGACCTCCTGCTGCATCGCCAGGGTGATCTCGTCGAGATCCCTCGCCTCCACATAACGGCCACGCGAACGGTAGACGTTGGCGAGGTGGAAACAGAGGTAGAGGTACTGGATGTCCCGCTCCCCCAGCGTCTCCTTCCAGAGGGCGCGCAGCTCCTCGCCAAAAGCGGCGGCGGTCCTGAAGTCACCTCGCTTCCAGAGATAGCGGATCCGGTCGATCAGCAGCCTGCGGGCCTCGGGCTCCTTGCAGTTGCGGGCGTCGGACGGGCCGAGGTGCGGCCAGATCGTGGCGAACTGCGGCCAGCTCGCGGGGTTGTCGATCGGCTCGTTCTCGTCGTCGGGCCGGGCGCCCGCCAGGATGCGGTGAACGGCATGCCGCGCGTCCTGCTGCTCCTGCTCGCTGAGCTGTGCCCGGATGACGGCCTGGACGAGCCGGTGCACCTGAATGGAGTTGGAGACCTGGTCGACCTTGGCGAGGGCGAACCGGCCGATCTCCCGGATGACCCGGCCCAGCACCAGCTTCTCCTGGAGCGAGGCGTCGTACGGCTTCAGCGCGTCGATCATCTCCTTGCTGTAGAGGAGATTCCCGGAGATCGGCTCGGGCGCGAAGAAGGCACAGAGCTGAAGCAGCCGCACCGCGGCAGGCGAGCGCTCCTTCAGCCGCTCGATGGAGATGTTCCAGGTCGCCGCGACCGGCTCCGGGTAGCCGGCCGGCTGGTTGAGAGCCAGGACCTCGGGGGCCTGCTGCGCCAGCTGTTCCAGATAGGTGTCGATCGGGGTGGCGGTCTCCGCGATCCAGGCCGCCGCCTGTTCGACGGCGAGCGGCAGGTCACCGACCGCGGTCGCCACCTGGGCGGCATCCCCGTCGCTCAGCCCGGGGGCCCGACGCTGCAGGTGTTCGATGGACTCCTCGCGCAGGAAGACGTCGACGGGCAGCGCGTCGCCGTGCTGGGACCACGCCTGGTTGCGGGAGGTGACCAGGATGTGTCCGGAGCCACCCTGCGGGAAGTAGCGCCTGAGCCGCTCGGGGTCGTCGGCGTTGTCGAAGACCAGCAGCCAGCGGTCCGAGGGCACACCGCGCCGCAGCAGGTCCACGGCCTCCTGGGACGCGGCCGCCATGTCGTCGCCGCCCTGGGCGCCCAGCCGGACCGCGAGCTCGGCGAGCGCGGCCACCACGTCGTCGGTCTGCTCGGACGAAATCCACCAGACCAGGTCGTAGTCGGCCATGAAGCGGTGCACGTACTCCAGCGCGACCTGGGTCTTGCCGACGCCGCCGAGTCCGTACAGGGTCTGCGGCTGCGGCAGCACGACGGCCATGCCGCCGCCGAGCTGGTCGCGCATCCGCTCCAGGACCAGGGAACGGCCGGTGAAGCCGGGGTTGCGCGGCGGCGCGTTCCAGATCCTGGGGACGGTGCCGGGGAAGCGCGGTCCGGGCGACACGGCGTCGGTGAGCTGTACGGGCCGGTCCAGGGCGCGCAGCAGCGCCGCGGTGGCGTGCACCTCGTCGAGCCGGAAGAGGTCGACCGGGTTGCGGTCGATGTAGGGCGCGGACAGCCGTACGTCACCGACCCTGAGCGGCAGCAGATGGCGCCGGCCGCCGCCGGGGTCCTCCGCCACGGCCCGGTCCCAGAGGCTCACCGCACGCTGCGACTTGAGGTAGGCGCTGGAGAGCAGCACCACGGTGCGGGTCGCGTTCTCGGTGGTGATCTCCGCCGGTTCCCCGGTCCCCCGCTCCGCGGACACGTCGCGCGGTACGACACGGAACCCGGCCCGGGTGAGCACGGATTCGATCCAGTCGGCCCACATCCGGTTCTCGGCCACGTAGCTGAGGAAGAGATCGGCGGGCAGCGCGGGCCTGCGCCGGGTGAACGCGTCACGGATGCGCAGCCGTACCTCTTCGCCGACCGGCGGCATCGAGGTGATCTCCTGGTCGGTGATGACGGAGGTCAGCCGCTCGAAGGCGGAGAGCAGCGAGTTGGTGAGACCGGCCTCGTCGCCGAAGGTGGCGAGGGTCTCCTCGTAGGCGTAGTAGGGGCGGTACGGAATCTCCACCGCACCCCAGTACGCGGTGAGTTCGTCGCCGGACAGATCGCGCGGCAGCCGGTCGAACTTCAGCCGGGCCAGTGCCCGTCCGGCGTCGGCCTTCTCCTTCTCGCCCTCGTCGATGCGCATCGGGACGGGGAAGATGGAGATGGGGCGGCCGGTGTAGCGCTCGGAGATCTGCCGGGCGACGGAGGCGGCGCCGTCGATCGACTGGTCGCTGAGGGTGAAGCAGTCGACGAGGACGTCGGGCAGGTGGACGGTGCAGATGTCGGCGATGTCGCTGAGGCCGGTCCGGCTGTCGATCAGGACGTAGTCGTAGTTGGCCTTCATGTCGTCGCGCAGGGCGTCGAAGAAATGGCCGCCGCCGAGCCGGTCGTAGAAGTTGTCCCAGTCGAAGGTGGAGACGGTCGCGGAGTATTCGCGGTTCTGCCGGCCGGCGGAGACGAAGTCGAGGATCCCGCCGTGCGGGAACTCCCAGCCGAGGGTCTCGGGTGTGAGGGACACGGCGTGCGGCTGGATGCGGGCGTAGTCGCGGTGCCAGTCGTCGGCACGCTGCACGGGGCTGGTCGCGGCCCACGCGTACTCGGTGATCAGATCGATGACGCCGGTGGTGGCACCGAGGGTCGAGGGGTCCAGGAACGGGTGGAAGAACCGGTGGAGCCCCGGTGCCTCCAGGTCCCAGTCGACGGCCAGTACCCGTTTTCCGTTGGCCGCGAGTATCCAGGCGGTGTTGGCCAGGGCCATGGTGCGCCCGGTGCCGCCCTTGTACGAGTAGAAGGTGACGATGCGCCCGTCACGACTGGCCGTCATCCGTGTCCTCCGCATCCGTCGCAGGGTCGTGTGTTTCGGGAATGTCGTTCGTCTGCGCCATCGGCCCCATCAACCGTGTCCGTTCGGTGTGTCCGCCGCCGGTGGCGGGCGGGTAGACCGCCGCATGTCTGAGGTACTGCTGGGCCGCTACTTCGACCACCTGCGGCAGGATCCGCCCGAAGGCGTCCATGCTGGGTACGCCCTTGGCGGCGACGCGGCAGTAGGCCCGCCCCTGACGCATCTTGGCCGGCATGGTCTGTTCGAGTTTCTCGGTCAACTCGGCCTCGGACTCCCTGCTTTCTGGGTCCTCGCGGTTCCACGGCACGACCATCGTCACCCAGGGGCGGTTCTCGGCGTCGAAGGCGGCGAGCCGCCTGCGCCGCTCCTCGTCCTGCAGGGCCCAGCGGTCGACGAGCAGGATCTCCGGTCTGCTGGGTGGCTGTTTGCCCTCCGGGTGGCCGGACTCCTCGTCGAAGGAGGAGACGGTGACCTGGTAGTTGAGGGAGCGCACCAGGTCCTGGGCGACATAGGCCAGGGGGCGGGCGGCGACCGGGTGGTAGGGGTTCCAGTCCTGCGGATTGTCGCCGTAGTACTCGGCGTTGCGTCCCTCGGGCAGGTCGTGCCGCGTAGGGGCGGCGATGGTCACCTGCATGGGGCGGGGTCCGCCCACTCCGCTGTCCGGCGGGCCGAAGGCGCTGGGGGCCAGCCTGTAGTCGACGGGGCGGCCGGTGCCGAGCCTTATGGTGTCGGCGACTGTGACGATGCGCTTGGCGAGTTCGTACACCGCGCGCTCGTACTCCTCCTCGAAGAGCTTGAGTTTGATCAGCCCGTAGAGCCCGTCACTGACGTAACGGTCACCGAAGTCGCGGTGGTTGAACTGCAATCGCTCGGCCGGTCCCGGAAGCTGGCTCGGTGGTAAGGGCACCCAGAGCGCCGGAACGATCGCCTCGGCGCTCTGGTTGGAGCGGGCCCGGTGGTGGATGGCGCGCTGGGCGAAGGCATACCACTCCTTGCCGCACATCTCGCTGGCGAAGTAGCGCGGCGAGAACAGCGGGACGAACACCCGGCAGGTGGCGAGCGCCTCACCGAGCCGTTCCGACCAGCCCTCGCCGGAGCGTATCTCGCGGTCGATGAACCCCGCGGGCGCGCCCGCGGGCAGATCGGTCAGGGCCATCACATGGCCGCAGAGATCCTGGAAGAGCCGCTCGACCCACATGTCGGGGTCCGTTCCACCGCCGTACCCCGGTGTATGCGCATAACTCAAGAAGAAGTACGGTCGATGGTCCGCCGCTCGCTGCTGCGTCGTTGCGTGCACACGACCCCCGTCCTGTGTGAGCACCCGCACCCGAGGAGTGATAGTGAATGCGAGCGAATTCATCATTCCGGAGCGGACGTTGCTCCACCCCCATGGCGTTCGGTCATTCAACGCCAATTTTCAGTCATACGTTCCCAGGTTCCATCGATCATCCCTTGATCGAATCGGGTCTGCGCCTGTTCCTCCCAGTTGTCCTGTGCGTACGGACGGCCCGGCCGAACCGGAATGCGATCCTCAGATCTCTTTCCGCATCCGGTCCAGCAGCCGTTTCCCACTGATGGTCAGTTCGGCGGCACCTTCCAGAGCGTCAAGGGCCTGCGGTACGCCCTCCAGACAGCGCGGATCGAAAGCCCCCAACGCCATCCGCTCATAGGTGTCGGCCAGCAACCGGGAAAATGGAACTGGTTCTTCCTGCCAGGGCATCCGATGTTCCCAGGAGCCGTCCGCCGCGTAAAGATCCGTGACATCCCCAAGTGCCCGCAATTCGGCCCGCCGGAATCCGCGCAGCAGAGCGAACGCCAGCTCCTCCGAACTGCCGTCCGGGGAAATCCCCAGCGCGCCGTATCCGTGCCGCCCGACGGCGGGCTCCGCCGCGGCCAGGCCGGTCAGCGGGGTGAGGGTGGTGAGACGGCCGGCCATCTCCTCGGTGCGCCCGGGCGCCTTCGCCTCGATGAGCGTCCAGGCCTCGCCGATCCTGGCCGCCAGGTCGGCGGCGGCCCGGTCGTCGAGCGCGTCCGCGGCGGGCAGGGAGAAACAGGCGCGGTACGGGTCGAGGTCGTCGAGCACGAGGCCGGCCGCCGAACCGGGCGTCGGGATCCGGCGCAACGGCCGCCAGCCGGGACCGGTCGCCTCCGGCCGTACGATGCGGCGCTCGGCCGCGTCGCCGCCTTCCCGCCGGACGAGGAAGCCGTCCTCGGTGGCGTGCACGAGCGCCGTGCCGTCCTCCCCCGCGTCCGCGATCCGCAACTCGCCGAGGCCGGGCAGGAAGATCCGGCCGCCCGAGAAGGTCACCCGTGCGGGCAGGTCCAGGCCGGTCCGTACGACGGCGGCCGCGAGGCACGCCGACATCCGGCGCGTCACCTGCACGGCCCCGGGCCGCTCGTGGACCAGCTCCATCGCGTCGAGCAGCCAGGTGCGGGTGTACGGGTGCGCCAGTACCTCGTCCAGGCCGCGGGCCCCCTCCTCGGACGCCTCGATGGTGGCGGCCAGCTCCCAGGCGGCCGCCCACTGCTCGCCGCCGCGCTGTCCGATGTCGGCGTTCAGCAGGGCGAGCAGGGTGCGGGTGAGGTCCTGCTGGGCGGCGAGCAGTTCGGCGGGCTCCGTCACCGCGGGCGCGACGAGTACCGCCGCCGTACGCGCCTCGATGCCGCGCACCAGGGCGGCCAGATCGGCGCAGTACACGGACGGGTTGTCGAATACGTCCGACGGCCCCGTGGAACGGTACCGGTGGGTGTACAGGCCGCCCCCGCACGAACGCACGACGGGGCACTTTCGGCAGGTCTCGCTGACGCCGGCCAGTCCGAGCTGGCGGGCCCGCACCCCGGGGTGGGCCGCGACCTCGTCGAAGGCGTGGGTGAAGACATCGAATCCGGTGGCCGCCGCGCCTTCGTAGGCGCTCTTGAGCGAGTCGACCTGCTCCAGCTGGCCGTCGGTCTCGACGACGACGAGGTCGGTGGGGGCGAGCCCCAGGGACTCGGTGAGGCTGGGGCCGCCGGTCAGCGTGGACAGCACCGAAGAGAAGAGCCGCACCGGCACCGGGCGTCCCCGCTCCTGCCAGTGGTCGAAGACCGCGAGAAGCCAGTCGGCATAGGCGGTGGGTGATCCGTCCGGGCGAGGCGGCGGATCGTCCCAGGTGGCGTGCGGGAGCAGGAAGTCGATGAGCGGCGGGTCGAGCTCGGCGAGCGCGTCGAGAACCGCGCGCGGGTCGTTCTCGATGTCGACGGTGCACAGGAGCCCGAGGTAGAGATGGCGGTAGCGCTCCTGCCGGAGCAGTTCGACGGCCTTGAGAACCAGGGGGTGGCTGCTGCGTCCGTCGGCGTAGCGGCGGTGCCGGTCGTTGGCGGCCCGGTCGCCGTCGAGGGAGATGCCGACCCTGACGCCGAATTCGTCGAAGAGATCGAGATAACGCGGGCTGAGCTGGAGTCCGTTGGTGTGGATACGGAGGTCGAGCTCCGCGATGCCTTCGAAGGCAGAGGTGAGCTCTTCGCAGACGCGCCGCAGTCGGGTGGGGCCCGCCAGTAGAGGCTCCCCTCCGTGCAGGATCACTGACACGGAGGGCAACGCATGCGTTCTGGCATGCTCGGCCAGGCGCTGAGCTGTCCGGAAGATGACGTCGTCAGAGATTGCTTTAGGGCGGGTACGCCAACTCTGATCTGCATGTTCGTAGACGTAGCAATGATCGCAGGCAAGATCGCACCTGCTGTGCACTTTGAGCACAATTTCGCGGAATGGGACCAGGGGTCCTGTCATTCCCTCAGTCTAGCCAGCATGCAACGCGAATCAGAGCGCAGAACTGAAGGTCGACGCCTGGGTGTGGCGATCGGTCGAGGCCGAAAACACTCGGCCAAGCTTCCTGGTGGCTTCTGCGGTGCGGGTGTCGATCTTGGAGAGCGGCACCGGGTTCTTCGCAACAGCGAAGGGGCGAGGGGATTCAGAGATCTTCACGGCCGTCCTTGAGGGGGAGTTTTCCGGATCGATGGAGAAAAGCAGCCAGTTTCTGTACGACCACAGTGCCCGGCGGCACGACTTTACTCCCCTCAACCGGCTATTGCACCGCAGTGATCTACTCTTCACACCAGTGCCGTACAGGACTTGCTCTTCTCGCTCGAACGGGCCTCGTCACGCCGCGCGAGTCGGGGGAAACACGGGGGAGACACAGGTGGGGCAGGTGGTCGAGGACGAAGCCGGACCCGCCCGTCCCACCCCGCGACAGTACGGACGGCTCACGCCGGGGAGGGCGTCAGTCGGCCGCCGCGTCGCCCCTGCTGATCCATATGCCCTTCATGCAGTCGATGGTCCGCTCGTGGGTGTCACCCACGACATCCGTGACCCTGACACGCACGTAGAGCGACTGGACCCGTTGGGCAAAGGACTCGGAGAACGCGCCCATCAACACCGTGTCATGGCCTCCTACGGCTCCTACCAAGGGGAACCCTGCGCCGAACCCGATGAGCCGGAAGTCCTCCCCGACGGCGAATCCGGCCCCGGTCAGCTCGGCCACGGTGTCGGACACGCTGCTCCACCGCGCGTCGGCGGAGTCGTCCGCACCCCGCATGACCACTCTGGTGTCCCATGATTCGATCACAGCCATGTGCTGGCCGCCGTTGAGTATTCCGACGCGCCACGCAGGCGCTTCCGTCGTCAGCAGTCCCTTCGCCCAGGCACCCCGCCAGCCCAGGTACGGCCTGACCGTGCGGGCGTACTGCGCCCGGGCCAGTACGGCCCCCACCGAGACCGCCAGCAGACTTCCCAGCACCTGCCCGTCGATCAGCTGCAGACGCCACGGCCACTCGGTCCGCGCCCCGGCCGTCACATTGGCCCGGATCGCCTCCCAGACGAGCAATGCGGTCAGCAGGCCGAGGAGCACGAGCGGCGTGGTGAACAGCAGAGGACTTCGGCGGATCCGTCGTTGAGCACCGGACAGCGGATCCGCGTTCTCGCCGTATGCCTCACTCATCCCCGGTCCCCCGTCAGTTGGTCGCGAGACACGCGCCGGACAGCAACCCGCGTCACCACAAAGTAAGTTGGACCACACTGCCACACTGTCCCGGATCGCACGAGGGGGCCTTCCCGGGGACCGAAAAGCGCCGTTGACGCTCCAGGTCCATTGCCGTGCCCGACGACGCACCTCTACGCTCATGCCCCCCATCCAACTCACCGAACGAGCATGCCCATAACTGCAGACGGGGGTGACCATGACGGCGATTCCCGGACCGCTCCAGAGCATGGTGTTCAGGAACGCTGATCTGCCGGAGCTCTTCCACCACACGGACGCGATCGCCATCGCGAGCCAGCGGGAGGCCGTGAACACCACCCGCGTCCAGCTGATCCTGCTGGTCACGGGCGCGATACCGGCTGCGGTGCCCTGGCACGCGGAGGTGGCCGGCAGGCTTCAACTCGCCGATGCCATCGGTGTATTGGCCTATGCGAGTGTCCTGATCACGACGTATCTCACCGCCCGTCGCAAAGCAAAGTCGCAATGGCAACTCAACCGGTCCGCAGCGGAGTTCATCAAGTCGACGTGCTGGCGCTATGCGGTGCACGGCTCACCTTTCGACACCCGCGTCCAGCACCCGGAGGCGATGTTCGCGAACCGCCTCGAAGAGGGCCTTCAGGAGCTCCGCAAGGTGGGGTGGGCCGACCCCCGCGACCTGACCGCGGATTCGGGCGGGCTGATCACGGACTCCATGCGCGAGCTGCGGAACAAGGCGTTCACCGTGCGCAAGGAGACATACGTACGGGACCGGCTGATCGAGCAGCGCAGTTGGTACCGCAGACGCCAGGAGGTGTCCCGGCGGGCCACCCTGGCCTGGTCGACCACCATTGCCGTACTGACGGCGCTCGCCCTGGTGTTCGCGCTGTTGAGGACGTTCTCCGTCACCCAGTCCTTCGCCCTGACGGGAGTGCTGTCGGCCGCCGCGGCGGCCTGTCTGGCGTGGAGCGAGATGCGCCGCCACCACCCGCTGATTTCGGCGCACTCGCTGGTGGAGCAGGATCTGGAGTCGATGCAGGTGGCGATGGAGACCACCCTGACGGAGCAGCAGTGGCCGCGAGCGGTCTTCGAGACCGAACGCATCGTCTCCCCGCAGCACACCGACTGGCTTGCCCGACATCAGATGTGATGGAACATCAGGTTGCCTGGCGCCGGTTCGCCCGGTCGTGTACGAACGGCCGCGCGAACCGGTCGGCGTCAGCGCTCCACGCCCTCGCGCCAGATCACGGTCACCGGGCGGCCCAGGTTGCGGGCGTACGTCACGATGTCGCCCGTGCCGCCGAAGCCCCGGGCCGGCCTTCCGTCCCATACGGCGAGCAGCCGGTCGCAGTGGTCGGCGATGTACGCGCCCGCCGCGTAGTACGCCTCGTCGGTGGAGTGCGGGTAGTCCAACCGGATCTCCCGGACCGCCCGGTTCTTGAGGGCCTGGTAGCGGGCGAGTTCGGTCGCGTCGGCGAAACTGGATTCATAGTCGCTACTGGGGATGACCACGGTCAGGTCCGCGCCGCGGGCCAGGGCCAGATCGGCGAAGAGCTGGTCCGCTCCCACCGCCAGGCTGGAGAGGGCCTCCAGGGAGCCTTCGAAGCCGCAGAGCGCCGCCTGTAACCCGGCCAGCACATGGGCATGGGCCTCTTCCGGAATGCTGCGATGGCCGGTCACTCCGATGCGTTTCACGGACCTGGAACCCCCTGAGGTGTCTGCGGGGGTCCCCGGAGGCATCCCTCCGGGAGGCACTGCATCCGCCCCCGTTTGCTCCTGCTTGACCGACCTGCCCCACATTCTCTCAAAAGCCGCGGGGTGAGCGGGAGTCCCCGCCCAGGATTCGGGCGGGGACTCCGTCTCGGTCGACTGCGTGTTCCAGGGCCGGACCGGGGTGTTGGAGCGTCAGTTCAGGGTGACCCCGTACGCGCTGAGTGCCTCAGTGACCGGCTGGAAGTACGTGGTGCCACCGGAGCTGCAGTTGCCACTGCCGCCCGAGGTGAGACCGATGGCCTTCGAACCGGAGTAGAGCGGACCGCCGGAGTCGCCGGGCTCCGCACACACGCTGGTCTTGATCATGCCGTAGACGATGTCGCCGTTGCCGTAGTTGACCGTGGCGTTGAGGCCCGTGACGCTGCCGCTGTGGATGCCGGTGGTGGAACCGCGGCGGGTGACGGACATGCCGACCGTGGCGTTGGCCGCTCCGGTGATGGTGACGCTGCCGACGGTGCCCGGGTGGGCGAGCGAGGCATTGTCGTACCGCACCAGGCCGTAGTCATTGACCGGGAAGCTGGATCCGACCGTCGGGCCGATCTTGGTCGTGTTCGAGGAGTTGGTGTACCAGGGCGGGTTGCCGTCGGTGCAGTGACCGGCGGTCAGGAAGTAGTAGGTGCTGCCGCTGTGGACGTTGAAGCCGAGGGAGCAGCGCCAGCCGGGGGCGTAGATCGCGTCGCCGCCGGAGAGCAGTTTGCTGAGCTTTCCGGCGGTGCGCTCGATCCGCACGGCG
This sequence comes from Streptomyces sp. NPDC058092, assembly GCF_042884935.1. Classification (NCBI taxonomy): domain Bacteria; kingdom Bacillati; phylum Actinomycetota; class Actinomycetes; order Kitasatosporales; family Streptomycetaceae; genus Streptomyces; species Streptomyces sp. NPDC058092. The sequence continues at coordinate 57,039 of NZ_JBHVSY010000007.1, read as the reverse complement.
CCGGCGTTGGCTCCGACAGACTGCTTGATCTGCTTGATCTCGGCCTGCGAGACCGTGCTGTCCGCGGTGACCACGAGGGTGCTGGTCGCCGGGTCGATGCTCCAGGCGGTCCCCGCGACATCGGCGCCGAGCACGGCGTCGCTCGCGGCGGAGAGCTGTTTGGCGCTGAACGTGGTGGCGGTGTCGGCTTGGGCCGTGGGGACGGCGAGCGCGGCGACGGCGACCAGGCCTGCGGCGATGGCGACGGCCCTGCTGCGTCTTGCGGTGCCGCTGAGGGGGGTGGTGCGCTTGATCCTCACTTTTCATTCCTCCCGAAAGGAATTCGGGGGTCCGCCTGTGGGGTGGTCGGACCCGTGAGGCGCAGTCGTTCGCACGGCGGCATGCCTGCGTTCCGGAATGCCGTGCTCCTGACAAGCGCTGATCGGGAGTATTCAAGGCGTCAACTTGTGGCGCAAGAGGGCCTTCTGGCCTGAACTTGCTGGGCTCACGGGGCGGCCCCGGCAGCACATGGGCTGCCGGGGCCGTTGTCCGGGGCGAAATGGCGGTGCGTCAGCTGTCGATACGGTTCCGCTCGCCCGCCTCGACTGCGATGGGGAGGGTGTTGCCGGGCGGCGGGAAGGGGCAGATGAAGTGGTCCGCGAAGGCGCAGGGCGGCAGCAGCGCGCGGTTGAGGTCGACCGTCACACTGCCGTCCTCGGACGGGGCAGCGGGCCGCAGGAACCGGAAGCGGTAGCTGCTGTTCCCACTGGTGGCATCTGCGAAGACCGCCCAGAGCGAGCCGTCGGGCTCGACCGCGACCTGCAGCGTGTACTCCGTACCGTCGACCTCGAACGCGATCTCACCGCCGAGTCCGAGGCCCCGCTCGACACCGTCGGCGTTCTCGACCCGGATCGTACGGGCGGTGTCGTACGGGCGGAAGGTGCCCGGCAGCGCCCAGCGGGGGTCGTACGGGGTGGCCTCGATGGTCCAAAAGGCGCGCCGCGCGGCGGAGTCCGGGTCGAAGTCCCGTATCGCCCAGAGCCCTTCGCGGCTCAGCACGACCAGCCGCCGCTCGCCGTGCGCGACACGGGAAGCGTCGATCGGGCCGCGGTCGGCGGTGAGGCGGACCTGGCCGGTGAAGGGCTTGCCGTCGACGGTCAGGCCGTCCGCGGCGGCGGCGCTGAGCACCAGCTCCTCGCCGTCCTCCCGCCACTGCCCGGGCACTCCCGGAATGTGACCGTCCGGGTAGTCGGAGAGCCAGTGGGTGCCGGTGAGGGAGAGCGGTCCGTACGGTGCGGCGACCGTGGCGGTGCGCGCCTCGTGCCAGTGTTTCCAGTCCTGCGCCGCCTGCTCGGAACCGGGCGGCTGCTGTGCGTCCGTACTCATGCGCTCAAGCCTTCCATACCGGCTCGGCGAGCCCGAGATGCGACCGCAGCGTGGGACCGGCGTATTCGGAGCGGAATACACCGCGCTCCTGGAGGAGCGGGACGACCCGGTCGACGAAGTCGTCCAGGCCGCCGGGGGTGAGATGCGGTACGACGATGAAGCCGTCGGCGGCGTCGGCGGCCACGAACTCCGTCAGCTGCGCCGCGACCGTCCGCGGGCTGCCGATGAAGGACTGCCGCCCGGTCGTCTCGATGACTGTCTGCCGGATGGACAGGCCCTTCTCCTCCGACACCGCACGCCAGCGGGCCGCGACCGCGAGCGGGTCGCCGTGCCTGACCCGGCCCTGGACCAGCGAGGATCCGGGGTCCGGGTCGATCCCGGGGAGCGGACCGTCGGGGTCGTAGGAGGACAGGTCACGGCCCCAGACCAGTTCCAGGGCCAGCAGCGCGTTCTGCGGGGAGATCTGCTGGAGCCGGATCTCGGCCGCCCTCTCCTGGGCTTCGGCGTCGGTGTCGCCGAGTACGAAGGTGACCCCGGGCATGATCTTCAGTTCGTCGGGGCCCCGGCCGTACTTCGCCAGCCGCGCCTTGACGTCGGCGTAGAAGGTGCGGCCCGCCTCCAGGGTGCCGTGCCGGGTGAAGACGACATCGGCGGCGGACGCGGCGAACTCGCGGCCCTCCGGGGAGTCCCCGGCCTGGATGACGACCGGCTGGCCCTGCGGGGAGCGCGGGACGGTGAACTCCCCCTCGATGCCGAAGTGCTGCCCGTGGTGTGCGAACGGGCGCGAGGTGCCGTCGGGCGTCCAGGTGTCCCACAGTTCGCGGGCGGTGGCGACGAACTCGGCGGCCCTGGTGTAGGGGGTCCCCCCTGTTCGAGCGGAGCCGAGAACTTGGGGGAGGTCGGCCCGGTCGAGATAGCCGCCGCGCCGGAAGTTCTCCCCGGTGAAGGCGTCCGAGGAGGTGACGACGTTCCAGGCGGCCCGGCCGTCGCTGAGGTGGTCGAGGGTGGCGAGGCGCCGGGCCAGTTCGTACGGCTCGTTGAAGGTGGCGTTGACAGTGGCGGCGAGGCCGAGCCGTTCGGTGACGGTCGCCAGCGCGGCCAGCACCGTGAGGGATTCGGGGCGGCCGACCACGTCCAGGTCGTGGATCCGGCCGTTGTGCTCGCGCAGCCGCAGCCCCTCCGCGAGGAAGAAGAAGTCGAACATGCCGCGTTCCGCGGTGCGGGCGAGGTGTTCGAAGGAGGAGAAGTCGATCTGGCTCCGGGAACGGGGGTCCGCCCAGACAGTCGTGTTGTTCACACCCGGGAAGTGGGCGGCGAGATGCATCTGCCTCGGTGCGGTGCTCATGCGTGTCCCCCTTCGAGGGCGTACCGGTTGGCGGGGCGGGCCAGTCCGAGGTGCTCGCGCAGGGTGCCGCCCGGGTAGAAGGTGCGGAACAGGCTGCGGTGCTGGAGCAGGGCCACGGTTCCGTTGACGATCCGTTCGAGATCGCGCCCGGGGGTGATGGGCGTGAGGTGGAAGCCGTCCACCGCTGCGCCGCGGTGCCACCGCGTGATCAGGTCGGCGAGGTCGACCGGGCCGCCCCGGTAGTAGGAGCCGCCGGCGGCGAGCGGGGGTCCGCTCTCCAGTCCGGGTTCCGGGGCGGTCTCGGCGTCGCCGAGGTCGACGGTGAGCGCGGCCAGGAACCGGAGCGTGTCGGGGTCGCGTCCGTACGCCGTGGCGCGCCGGCGCAGATCGGAGCGGATCGCGGCGGCCCGCTCGGGGTCGGTGGCCCGGACGAGGACGACATCGGCGTGCCGGGCCGCGGTATCCCTCGCCGGGCCGCCGGTTCCGTCGACGACGGTGACCGGGTGTCCCTGCGGGGGCCGGGGCACGATGGCCGGGCCGCGGACCGAGAAGGAGGCGCCCTCGAAGTCGACGTGGTGCAGCTTGTCGCGGTCGATGAAGCGTCCGGTGGCGACGTCCCGGATCTCGGCGTCGTCCTCCCAGCTGTCCCAGAGCCGGGCGCTCACGTCGGCGGCCTCGCCGGCCTCGTGCCACAGCTCGTCGGCGGGCGCCGCCGGGCGCCGGCCGAAGAGCCGGGCCTCGGCCCCGGTCGTGGACACATCGACATTCCAGCCCGCCCGGCCGCGGCTCACCCAGTCCAGGGTGGCCACGGCGGACGACACATGGAACGGCTCGGTGTGGGTGGTGGTGACGGTCGGCACCAGACCGATCCGGCCGGTCGCGGGCGCGGCCCGGGAGAGCACGGCGAGCGCGTCGAGCCCGGGCCTGGCGAACGAGTCGCCGAGGGTGACGAAGTCGAGGGCGCCTCGCTCGGCGAGCCGGGCGAGGCCGATGTAGTGCTCGGGGTCGTAGCGGGGCGGGCCGCCGATCTCGACGGCCAGGTGGAGGGGTGTGGTTCCAGGCATGGGTGGTACCTCTCGGGGCTCTGAGGCTCTGGGGGCTCTGGGGGCTCTTTCGGGGGCCGGTGCGGGGGTCGGGATCCGGACTGGGACCGGATTCACAGAACCTTCGAGAGGAAGGCACGGGTGCGTTCGTGCTGCGGTCGGTCGAGTACGTCGCCGGGGGCGCCCTGCTCGACGATCCGGCCCTCGTCCATGAACACGACGGTGTCGGCGACCTCGCGGGCGAAACCGATCTCGTGGGTGACGTCGATCATCGTGGTGCCCTGGAACGCCAAGTCCTTGATGACGTCGAGGACTTCACCGACCAGCTCGGGGTCGAGCGCCGAGGTCGGCTCGTCGAAGAGCAGCAGTTTCGGTTCGAGGGCCAGGGCGCGGGCGATGGCGACCCGTTGCTGCTGCCCGCCGGAGAGCTGCTTGGGGTACGCCCCCGCCTTGTCGGCCAGCCCGACCCGGGCGAGGAGCGTCTCCGCGGCGGCGACGGCCTCGTTCTTCGGGCGGCCGAGGGCGGCGACCGGGGCCTCGATGACGTTCTCCAGAACGGTCAGGTGCGGGAAGAGGTTGAAGCTCTGGAAGACGAAGCCGATCCGGGTGCGCTGCCGCAGGACCTCGCGCTCGCGGAGCTCGTACAGCTTGTCGCCGTCCCTGCGGTAGCCGACCAGGGTGCCGTCGACGCTGATCCAGCCGCTGTCGACCTTCTCCAGGTGGTTGATGGTGCGCAGCAGTGTGGATTTGCCGGAACCGGACGGGCCGAGGACGACGGTCACCTCCCCGGTGCGCACGGACAGGTCGATGCCGCGCAGCACTTCGAGGCTGCCGAAACGCTTGTGGACGGAACGGATCTCGACCATGGCGTCCGTGGATCCGGTGGTGGCGGCGACATGTGGTCCTGTCGCTTTGCCGATGGGTGGATCGCTGGTGTGGGACATGAGGGGTCCTTGAGTTCTGGTGTGGGACATGAGGGGTCCTTGAGCTACGGGGGTGGGCCGGGGAGTTCTGCGCGGGGGTGGCGGTCAGACGCAGCAGGGGTCGCCGCTACAGGCGCGGTCCCGGAGGAAAGCGAGCGCCGTGCGGGCGGTGGCGTCGTTCTGCCGGAAGGCCGGGTTGCCGGTGCGCGGCCGGGTGAAGGCTCCGCCGGCGCGCGCGGTGGTGAACGGGCCGAGGGCGAAGCGGCGCGGGTGCGGGCGGCCGTCGCGCCCCAGGATCCGGCCGTCGTCGGGGTCGACCCGGAGCAGCCCGGTGTCGGTGGCGGCGGCCCCGTCCTCGTACAGCTTCCGGAGCAGCGGGCTGCGGGTGCGTTCCAGCGAGGGTTCCGGCAGCCGGGCCTCGACCAGGGCGCGGGCCTCGATCCGCTGTCCGGGCACGGTGGCGCTGCCGGCCCGGAAGACGCCGTGGCGCTCATCGGCCTCGACGGTCATCCCGGCACCGAGGAAGCGGACCACACCGGCGCGGGAGAGCGCGAGGAGCTGGTGCAGCCGGGGCCCCGGCGGGCCGGAGGCGAGATAGCTGAAGAAGCCGTGCCACCAGCCGCCGATGTCGCCGAGCCGGATCAACTGCCCGTAGGCGGAGAGCAGTCCGAGGAAGACGGCGAGGTCCGGACTGTGGTCCGGGTCGTGGCGGCGTTCCAGGTCGGCGGTGATGTAGTCGCGCACACCCTGTTGGAGTGCGTCGTACGAGGGATGGCGCACCCCTTCCAGTGGGTGGTCGAGCGCTTCGAGGTCGAGCCGGTCGGCGGGGTCGGGGACGGCGGCCGCGACAAGGGCGCGCAGCTCGGGACCGGCCGGGTCCGCGGCGGCGTACTTCGCCTCGAAGTCGGGCCAGTCGGCCGTCGTGCGCTCCGGGTGGGCGGTGAAGAGCCGGTGGTAGTGGGCATGGCCGAGCTCCTTGTCGACATGGGGCCACACATCGCGCCGGAAGTCGACCGGTTCGTCGGTCTTCAGCAGCGCCTCGGTGCGGTCGGGGCCGAGGAAGCGCGGCAGCGGCGGCCGTTCGCCCTGCCAGGCGTAGCCGATCTTGGAGTGGTACGGGACGCCCCGGCGCGAGCCGATGTGGAGCACGGGTTCCTTGCCGGACGGCATGTACTCGCCGTTCTCGTACCGTCCGCCGCGTCCTTCGGTGAGCAGCACCATCAGGTCGACGAAGGCGAGTCCGAAGCCCCGGACGATGACCGGTTCGCCTGCGGGCAGGCGGGTCAGATCGGTGTCGGCGGTGAAGCCGGGCGGGAGGTGGACGAGCCCGCGCCGGGCCGCGAAGTCCGTCAACTCGACTTGTTCGGGCTCCGGTTCGGCGTCGAGGTGGCCGACGGTGAGGACGACGAGATCGGCGAGGAGTGGTCTTTCGTCCCCCTCCAGCCAGACACGCTGACGGCCTTCGCGCGACCCGGTGACGCGCACAGCCGTGCCCCGGTGCCGGTGGACGGTGACGCCGTTCGGCAGGGCGGCCACGGCCTGCTCGTACACCCAGCGCAGATAGACGCTCTGCAGCCGCCTGCTCGGGAAGTCGCTGCCCGTCAACGCCTTTATCTCGGCGAGGAGTTCAGCTTCGATGCCGGTTTCGTCCGGGAGCGTGAGACGTCCGTCCCGGATGTCCGCCGCCCAGGTGTGGAGCGCGGGTCCGGGGCGTATCGGACCTTCCTGCCGGACCGTGTCGTCGGTGAACATCGTGACGTCCTGGGCCATGGAGTTCATCCAGAGCAGCGGCGACTGGTCGTGCCGCCAGATCCGTCCGCCGCCCGGCGGATACGGATCGACGAGATGGATGTCCAGCGGGAAACTCTCGTACATGTCAGGGGCGTTGGCGGCGATGCGCTCGATCAGGCCGGTGCCGCGCGGTCCGGCGCCGATGACGACGAGTGTCGGTGCTCCGCTCACCGGGCACCCGCCGTGCCGCGCGCGTAGTGCCGCTCGATGTAGTGCTGGCCGAGGCTGAGCAGCGAGGTGACGAGGGCGTACCAGAGGGTGGCGACCAGCAGCAGCGGAATGACCTGGTAGGTGCGGTGGTACACGAGCTGCACCGAGTACAGCAGGTCCTGTACGGCGATGATGCTGACGATCGAGGTGCCCTTGAGCGTGCCGATCAGCATGTTCCCGGCGGGCGGGACGATGGAGCGCATCGCCTGCGGGAGCACGATCCGGCGGAGCCGGCGCCAGGGGCCGAGGCCGAGCGACTGTGCGGCCTCGATCTGTCCGCGTTCGACGGAGAGAATGCCGCCGCGGACGACTTCGGCGGCGTAGGCGGCCTCGTGCAGGGTGAGCCCGATGACGGCGACCGTGACGGGGCCGAGGAGGTTCACCGTACGGACGCCGAGGATCTCCGGGTAGAGCGCGCCGATGTTGAACCAGAACAGCAGCTGGACCAGGATCGGAGTGGATCTGAAGAGCCAGACGTATCCCCAACCGACCGCCCGCAGAACGCGGTTGCCGGAGAGCCTGAGGACGGCGAGCAGCGTGCCGAGGGCGAAGCCGAGCACCATGACCAGCGCCGTCAGCCACAGGGTGAGACCGAGGCCCCGCAGGACGGCGGTGGTGGTGACGTAGTCGGCGACGACATCCCATTGGAAGGCTTCGTTGCGGATGACGGAGCTGAGCGCCAGGGCGAGGACTGCCAGGGCGGCAACGGCCGCCACCCACTGCTCTGTTCGGCGTACCGGGACGATCCGGAGCCGGTCGGCCTCGTCGCTCTTGGTGAGTGGGGTGGCGGGGAGGGCGGAAGGGAGGGTTTCTGTCTGCGCGGACATGCGAAGGCTCCGTGGATGCAGAGATCGAACACGGGGCGTGCCTTCGGCGAAAACACAACGTGGACCGGGCCCCTCAGCGCCGGTCCGCCTCCGAGGTAAGCGCTGTTCGCCGCGTGTTGTCAAGCTTGTCCACACTGTGAGTCGTACGTCTCAGGTCAGTTGACGGACCACCGGATGCCTGTTCCACTGGGGCCATGCATTCGCAGCAGTGGCTGGTCAAGCGCTCCCACATCGACTTCGGTCGCGTGTGGTCCTCTTCCTGTTGAGCTGACCCCCTGCGGTTCCTCATGTCTCTGCCTCGCGCCGTGTGCGGCGCCTGAGCACTTTTCCCTGCGTGTCTTCACGTAACACAACATCGCTTCGCCCTCCCCTCCCCTCGTTCTGCGGATTTCCGGCTCTGCGGCTTCCCCGCACGGGCCTGCTGCCGCGCCTTCCCACGGCCGACGACCCTGGAGAACCACGCCTCATGCCCCGAACCCGGCACACCGCTGCCTTCGCGCTGATCACCGTCGCCACTCTCGCTCTCACCGCGTGCGGGTCCGGCGATCCGGCGACCGCACCGGCCGGCGCCGCCGGGACCGCGGCCGCCAAGGGAGCGGTCCCGACGGCCGATGTCGTGTCGTCGGTGCACAAGGACGAGGCCGCGGCGAAGCTGCTGCCCGCCGATGTCCGCGCCTCCGGCACCCTGGCCATCGCCTCCAGCATCGGCAACCCGCCCAGTGCCACCTACCTCCCGGACGGGAGGACGGCGGCCGGTACGGACATCGACTTCGCGGACGCGGTGGCCAGGAAGCTCGGGCTGAAGCCGAAGCGCGAGGTGGCCTCCTTCGAAGCGATCCTGCCGGCCCTGGGCAGCGGGAAGTACGACGTGGGCACCGGAAACTTCGGGGTGACCGAGGAGCGCCGCAGGACGATCGACTTCGTCACGTACATCAATGACGGCCAGGGCTTCGCGGTCCGCGACGACAGCAAGCTGAAGAACGTCACCGATCTCGTCCAGCTCTGCGGCCTGACCGTGGCCACCGGCGCGGGCACCACCTTCGAGGTGACGCTGGAGGAGAACCGGCACCGGTGCTCCGACGCGGGCAGGAAGCCGTACGAGGTGAAGACCTACAGCGAGCAGGGCGCGGTCTGGGGCTCGCTCCAGCAGGGCCGCAGCGATGTGGTGATGTCGACCATCAACGGACTGCGGTACGCGGTGCGGCAGCAGGAGGGTGTGCGCTTCCTCAATGAGTTCAAGCGCCTCGACGTCGGCTTCGCCTTCAAGAAGGGCACCCCGCTGGCGCCCGCGTTCCAGGCCGCGGTCAACGGTCTCAAGGCGGACGGCACCTACGACCGGATCCTGAAGAAGTGGGGCATCGGCGCGTCGGCGATCAGGACCTCGCAGATCTCGCCGCCCGAGATCAAGTGACCGGTCCGGGCCGTACCCCCTGGCCCTTTAGGCCTTGGGGGAGGGTTCCAGGCACCCGACGCGGCGTCAGCTTCCTGGTCCTCCACGGCGTCCAGCAGATGGGCAAGGCGTCCGAAGAGCCGGCCCGCCTCGGCCAGCGGCTCCGCGTTCTGCGGCCTGCCCGGGAGTATCGCGGTGTGGGCGAAGGCGGCTGCGGTGGCGGTCTCGGTCGGCTCGGTGAGGGTGAGCAGCGGGGTGCCGGGGCCGGCGAGCAGTTCGATGCCGGTCTGCCGGTCTGCCGGTCGACGGCGTCGACGAGCAGCGCCGTATCGAAGCCGAGCTGTGCGCCGGTGCGCGCGCCCGCCCGGTCCCACCCCGCGGCGACCCGGCGCGCGGCGGCGGCGACCGGGCGGCGCTTCAACAGGCCGTCTCCGTCGGCGACGTGGTCCCGTACCTTCGCCGATGCCAGCACCAGGGAGACGGCGGCGGCCAGCCTGGCGCCCTCGCCGCGGGCGACCGGCGCGGTGCGCATGGCGCGGATGGGGTCTCCCCTGCTCCTTGAGAGCTTGGGGAAGGGCAGGGCCCCGCGGTGCGTCGCCACCCGGTGGTGCGTTCGGACTGAGCCTCCGTCAGGACCGAGACGATCAGGCCGTCATAGTTCGTGACGATCCGGGCGAACTGCCCGTGGTCCGAGCGAAGTGCGAGGCAGAGCCCGCAGAGATGGGCCATCCACTCGGTTCTGAGCCCCTCGGACAACCGGTGCGTACAGGGCCTGACGATTCCGAACAGGACGATCCCCCGGGAGTCGTTCACCTGTGCGCCGAGCTCGTGCGCACGCACGACGTGCATCGTATCGAGCGCCCCGTTCACCCATACGTCCCCCACGTCACCCGTACGGACCGGCGCATCATATTTTCCTTCTTCCAGGCCCCTGACAGGAGGAACCTTGACGAACCGCCACATCTTCTGCACCAGTACCGTCACGAATCCCCTGCGCGCCGACTATCCACTTGGCGCACGATCCGCATCATGGACGACCATAGGGACACGAAAGAGATGCGGAACACCACGGAACCGCGGTGAGAGGAGGCGTCCATGGGATCGGTGCGCAAGGCGAGTGCCTGGCTGGGCCTCGTAGAGGACAACGACGAGCGGTACTACGACGACGACGAATACGCCGGGGGTGCGCAGACCGGGACCGGTCAGGCCTGGGTGACCGACCCCCGGGTGCAGGTGGCCTCCGAGACGGCGGAGGAGACGGGCCGCCGGATCGCCACCGTCACCCCGGACAGCTTCCGGGACGCGCGGGCCATCGGCGAGCTCTTCCGGGACGGCGTCCCGGTGATCGTCAACCTCACGACCATGGACCCCACCGACGCCAAGCGCGTCGTGGACTTCGCCGCGGGGCTGACCTTCGGCCTGCGCGGCTCGATCGAGCGCGTGGCCACCCGGGTCTTCCTGCTGACCCCGGCCGACACCCAGGTGGTCAACGGCGAAGCCGTCGGCCGGCCGGCCGACGGCTTCTTCAACCAGAGCTGAGCAGGGCGCTCGCCGGACCGGTCTACCGGAACGCGTCGAGACCGGTGAGCGCCTTGCCCAGCACCAGCTGGTGCATCTCCACGGTCCCCTCGTAGGTGAGCACCGACTCCAGATTCGTCGCATGGCGCATCACCGGGTACTCCAGCGAGATCCCGTTGGCACCGAGGATCGTGCGCGAGGTACGGCAGATCTCGATCGCCTCCCGCACATTGTTGAGCTTTCCGAAACTGACCTGCTCCGGACGGAGCCTGCCCGCGTCCATCCGCAGTCCCAGATGGTGGGCGAGCAGGATGCCCTTGTGCAGTTCCACGGCCATGTCCGCGAGCTTGGCCTGGGTGAGCTGGAAGCCGCCGATCGGCCTGCCGAACTGCTCACGGGTCCTCGCATAGTCGAGGGCCGCCTCGAAGCTGGCGCGCGCCGCACCCATGGCTCCCCAGACGATGCCGTAACGGGCATGGCTGAGACAGCTGAGCGGACCGCGCAGACCGGTGACCCCGGGGAGTACGGCATCGGCCGGCAGCCGCACCTCGTCGAGGACCAGCTCGCTGGTGACCGAGGCGCGCAGGGACCACTTGTGCTTGATCTCGGGCGCCGAGAAGCCCGGGGTGCCGGCCGGCACGACGAAGCCGCGGATTCCGCCGCCCGCACCGCCCTCGTCGGTCTGCGCCCAGACGACGGCGACACCGGCGACCGAGCCGTTGGTGATCCACATCTTGCGGCCGGTGAGCACCCAGTCCTCGCCGTCGCGCTTGGCGTACGTCCGCATCCCGGCCGGGTCGGAGCCGTGGTCCGGCTCGGTGAGGCCGAAGCAGCCGATGATCTCGCCGGCCGCCATGCCCGGCAGCCACTGCTGCCGCTGCTCCTCGGAGCCGAAGCGGTGGATGGCGTACATGGCGAGCGATCCCTGTACGGAGACGAGGGAGCGGATTCCCGAGTCCGCCGCTTCGAGTTCCAGGCAGGCCAGTCCGTACTGGACGGCGGTGGCGCCCGCACAGCCGTATCCCTGGAGGGACATGCCGAGGGCGCCGAGCGACCCGAGTTCGCGGGCCAGTTCGCGGATGCCGGGCAGCTCGCCGTTCTCGTACCACTCGGCGATGTGCGGCAGGACCCGGTCGGTGGCCCAGTCGCGGACGGTGTCGCGGATCGCGAGGTCCTCGGCGCTGAGCAGATCATCGATGCCGATCGGGTCGGCGGGGTCGAAGGGCGGGAGCTTCGAGGACGGAGTGGTGGACATGAGGGTGCCTCCGGCGGCTCGCACGATGCTAAAACTAGCGGTGTTAGTTATGGCGTCGTACCGACGTTACGGCTCAGTGTCCCGCCCGTCCAGAGCCAGTCGCCCCGGCGGGTCGCCGGCGCCGGGCGGGTATCGGGAGCGGTCGCTGCGCACAGCCTGCGCCGGGCGCCTCCTGCGGGCCGTGGAGCTCCGGCGCCTCGCTCGCGTCGGCCTCGCGGGGTTCGCGGAGAACCGGCGACAGACACTCCATCATCCGTGGCAGCCGCAGCGCGGCGAGCGCCCCGATCAGCAGCAGAGCCGCGCTGACCAGCAACGTGACGTGCAGCCCGGTGATGAAGGAATGGCGGGCCGTGGAGCGCAGCGCCTCGCCCAGCGGACCGCCCAGCCGGTCCGCCACCTGGTAGGCCTCGCCGAGCGAGTGGGCGGCAGCCGCGCCGTCCCCGGCGGGAACACCCTCTGCGGGAAGTTTCGCGAGTCCGGGGGTGTAGGCGGCGTTCATGACGCTGCCGAGCAGGGCGATCCCCATCCCCGCGCCCAACTGGTACGAGGTCTCCCCTATCGCCGCCGCTCCGCCCGCCCGGTCGGCCGGTGCCTCGCTGAGCATGGATTCGTACGCCCCGAAGAGCGTGGACTGGAGCCCGAAGCCGAGTGCGACGAAGGCCGCGGTCAGCAGGCCGGGCCGGTCGTGCTGCCCCATCGCCGTCAGGACCAGCACCGCGGCGGCCGTGAGCACGAAGCCCCAGCCGACCATCCGGCGCGGCCCGATGCGGCGCAGCGTGTACGAGCCGGTGGCGCCCGCGGCCATGGCCGCGAAGGTGAGCGGCAGCAGCCGCAGTCCGGTCTCCAGCGGGCTCAGGCCGAGGACGAGCTGGAGGTACTGCACGGCTATCAGTTCCAGCCCGACCAGGGCGAGCATCGCGAGGACGATGCAGCCCACCGCCGTGGAGAAGGTGGGCCTGGTGAACATCCCGATGTCGATCAGCGGATACGTACGGCGCTTCTGACGGCGTACGAAGGCGATGAGCAGTACGACCCCGATCAGCAGCGGGGCCAGCGTGGCCGGGCTCAGCAGCCCCTCGCCGGTGCCCGCCCGCTTCACCCCGAGGACGACACCGAGCACTCCGGCCGCAGCCGTCAGCGCACCGAGCACATCCCACGGGCCGTCGTCGCTGCCGCGCGACTCGGGCAGCAGCAGGCGGCCGACCGGCAGGACCAGGGCCATCAGCGGGACATTGATCAGAAAGACCGAGCCCCACCAGAAGTGCTCGACGAGGAAGCCGCCTATGACAGGTCCGGTGGCGGCGCCGACGGCGGCGACCGCGGTCCAGACACCGATCGCCACGGCCCGCTCGCGCCGGTCGGGGAAGACCTGGCGGAGGATCGACAGCGTCGCGGGCATGATCATCGCGCCGCCGACACCGAGCAGGGCGCGGGCCGCTATCAGCACGCCTGGACTGTCGGCCAGCGCCGCGACCGCGGAGGCCACACCGAAGAGGGCATAGCCGAGCAGCAGGATGCGGCGCCGGCCGACCCGGTCACCCAGGGTGCCGAAAAGGATCAGCAGCGAGGCACAGACCAGCGGATAGGCGTCCACGATCCAGAGCAGCCCGACGGCGCTGGGCCGCAGGTCCTCGGTGACGGCGGGGACGGCGACGTGGAGCACGGTCGCATCGAGCGCGACAAGCAGCAGACTGAGGCAGAGAACGACGAGGACGACCCATCGGTTGGCACCGTCGGCTGCTGAGCGCAGCCGGAATCGGGCTGTGGTCGTCCCGGACATGCATGTACCTCCCAAAAGGTCCCTCGCGCTCGGCGGGCCAGCCGGGAACGCAGCGTTTCGCTGCCTCCCGGGGCCCGGCATCGACGGGCGAGTGATCCGTCAGCGTACGCGAGTTCGGAGCACTCACACGTGGTCCACCTCATACCTCGATGACCCGTGAAGTGTGGCGTACGCCACGCCGCGCCGCCGCCTCCGGACCCCTCGGACCTGCGAGGACGACCCTCCGCACCCGGCACAGAAGGTACTCGGCGTCATGCCGCGAGCACGCGCCGGGCCCGCGCAGTAGGCGGCCGGTGACCGGATGGATACGGTCCGCTTCGCCTCCCCGGGATTCCGGAGAAATTCATACCGGCACCTCCTGCGCTTTTCTGCCCGCACCCAAACACCCTTCCGAAATAAGTGCGAAATCAATAGCGCGGAGACTCGTCGATGCGCTTCTTCGGATCAGGAATTAAGGGCCGGCTGAGACATAGTCCACATCACATCGTCATCACAAAGAGACCGGATCGACCAGTTCACTCGCTAACTCGCTGTAACGTCGATTGGGTGCGTACCGACATCTTTGCCCGCCTGGACCGGGAGCCGGAGCCGCCGAAGATAGAGCCGCCGCGGATGAGCCGTCACCGCATCGCTCTCTTCTGCGGGACGTTGGCGTTCTATCTCGCCATCGTCGTTGCCGTGCTGGTCTCTTCCTGGCTGGTGACCCTGGACTGGAAGGTCATGCTCTTCCGGCCGTATCAACAGTGGCCGGAAATCCATGCCTTCCTCGACTACTACATCGTGCTCGGCCAGCGCGGCCCCACCGCCACCATGGTCGCCTGCTGGCTCGGCTGGCGCTCCTGGCGGCAGCACACGATGCGGCCCCTGCTGACGCTCGGCGCCTCGCTGCTGCTGCTCAATGTGACGGTCGGCGCGGTCAAGATCGGCCTGGGGCGGCTCGGCCCGCACTACGCGACCCAGATCGGCTCGGCGGAGCTCTTCGCCGGCGGCGATATATTTCCGTCGGGCCACACCGCCAACGCCGTCGTGACCTGGGGAATCCTCGCCTATCTGGCGACCACCCCGAGGGCCAGGCGCTATCTGTCGGCCGCCTCGGCGATCGTCTCGCTCGGCGTCGGGCTCACCACCGTCTACCTCGGCACGCACTGGCTCAGCGATGTACTGCTCGGCTGGACCGCGGGGCTGCTGATCCTGCTGGGTCTGCCCTGGGTCGAGCCGCTGATCACCCGGGCCGAGGCCTGGATCTTCGCCCAGCGCGAAGCCCTGCGGGGACGCGGCCGTCCTGTTCCCTCCGTGCCCGTCGCGGCCGGAGGACCCCGGCCCGCGGTTCTCCCGCAGCCGGTCGGCGCCGCGGCGGAGACCCCGGTGCTGGAGCCGGTCGCCGCCGGAGGACACACGGCGACCACCACGGGCACGGTCGCCGGTGCCCGCTCGCGGGCGCACCCGGCGACCTCGTCACATCTGGTGCGCTCGGAACGGACCCCTGTCACCCCGGCCGGCAGCCGCCGCCCGCCGCACGCGGACCGTACGCCACGCGGCGGCACGGCCCCGGCCCACCCGATGTCCGGCGGCTGAACACCCCGGAAGCCGTGGGGCCGGTACGCACAACCGCTGCCCCGCACCGCGAAGGCCCCGACTCCGGTCGGGGCCTTCGCGCGTGCCCGGGGCCCGGGCCGCAGAAATCCTCAGCCCACCCAGCACCGGGTGACGACGGCATCGTCGACCTCGAAGTTGATCCGTCCGGCCTGGAACTCCATGGTGATGATCGCGCCGGGCGGCAGGGATCTGACGCTGGTCCAGCCCTGCCTGCGGGCCCGCTGTTCGGCCGCGTCGACGGCGAGGCCGACATACGCACCGGGTGTGTCGTCGGGCTGGACCGGAGGGGTCGGTAGGGGTGCCATGCCTCTCACCGTAGGCGGCTGCGGACCGCGGCGGAAGCCGGGGCACCGACCGCCGCACGGCATCCTCACATCCCCTGCCGGTCACGCTTGTGTCACAGGATCACGACACGCCTGCGGCTCGCATCACGCCACCCGGACATGCGGTCCACGACCCGACACACAGTAATCACACGAACCAGGAAGCGAACACACGGAAGGCCAGAAAACAAAACAGAATACCCACTGCCGAGCGACTGGAATTCTCTCGCCGAATAAGCCGTGTAAATGAGCATGCCACCGGGAATTCACGCTTCCTTATGGCAGCCTTATCTTCTGGTCACAAAATCCACACCACGGACCGGGGAAGCTCCCGCAGCCGCCCGCCGCCACCGCCCGTATAACGGACAACTCGAACCTCCGCGATGACTCTGCGAACCGTCCCGACCGACCCTTGATCCATCCCCGACCGGTCCACTGATCCGTCCCCGACCGGTCCACCCATCGGTCCCCGCATCAGGGCGGCTGTGGTGGCAGCGCTCAGTCCAGGGCCCGGGACAGGCGGTCCCTGGCCACCCTGATCGCGTCATTGAGCTCCGACGGTTCGACGACCTCGAAGTCGATCCCCAGCAACATGACGTGGATGACCAGCACATCGAGACTCGCGGCCCCCGTGTGCAGCAGACAGCTGTCGGCGCCGTCCGCCTCCAGCACCCCGGCGGACGGCGAGATCCGCTCGGCCGCGTGCTCGATCCCGGCCTTCAGCCGGATCACCGCGTGGCTCGCGTACACGGTGGTGGAGATCCCCTTCGAGACATAGGCGGCCAGATCCTCGGCCGGTGCGTCTCGGGGGACGAATCGGGGGCCGTGCGGCGGCGTGGGGGTGATCCGGTCCGCGCGGAACGTCCGCCAGTCCGCGCGGTCCAGGTCCCAGGCGACGAGATACCAGCGGCGCTCGGTACACACCAGCCGGTGCGGCTCGACGGTCCGGCGCGATCCGGAGCCGGAGTGGTCCCGGTACGCGAAGCGCAGCCGCTCGCTGTCCCGGCAGGCTCCGGCCAGTTCGGTGAGGACACCCGGATCGGCGGTGGACGCACCGGGCCCGCGGAACAACGGCACGGTGAAGGTGTTCAGCGCGCTCACCCGGCGCCGGAGCCGGTCCGGCAGCACCTGTTCGAGCTTGGCCAGGGCGCGTACCGACGTCTCGCCGATGCCCTCGACGCCGTTGCCCGCCGCGGTGCGCAGCCCCACGGCGACGGCGACGGCCTCCTCGTCGTCGAGGAGCAGCGGCGGCAGCTGGGCACCGGCGCCGAGCTGGTACCCGCCGCCGGTGCCGGGGCTGGCGTTGACCGGATAGCCCAGTTCGCGCAGCTTGTCGACGTCACGCCGGACGGTCCGCGGGGTGACGCCGAGTCGTTCGGCGAGATCGCCGCCCGACCAGTCCCGGTGCGCCTGGAGCAGTGAGAGCAGGCGCAGCAGCCGTGCCGAGGTCTCCAACATGGGGGCGAGTCTGCCAGGGGTTGCGGACAGCCTGCGTCCGCGATCGGCGGCCGACGGCCTACCGGGCCTGCGCCGGGTCCGGTTCGATCCGTACGCACAGGTCGTTGTCGCCCGAGTAGCAGGGAGTGGCGCGGACGCCCTCTCCGGCGCTGCGGCCGGGATAGACGAAGCTGTTCTTGCGGTCCCAGACGTCGTCGAGGATGCGGGAGATCCGTACGCCGCCGGCCGGCTTCCCGTCGGTCCGATTCCCGTCGGTCCGATTCCCGTCGGTCCGACTCCGCTCGGAAGGCTCCCCGTCGGCCGTTCCGGGGACCAGCCAGAGCGTCCACAGCTGCTGCCCGGTGACCGGCCCGGCGCCCAGCCGGTCGAGGGGAAGCGTGAAGGAGAACGCGCCCTCCTTCACGGTGACCGGCACCCGGCAGGTCCGGTCGGGAGCGCCGGCCAGTCGCGCCTCGACGCGGGCGTCGTCGCCGAGGGCGGTCCCGTACAGCGCGCCCTCCACGGTCATTGCGTCCCCGTCGAAGGTGACCGGCCCGGCCTCGGCGTGCGGTGAGCGGATCCAGCAGCGCACCGCGAGCCGGCCGTCGGCGGTCGGGTACGGGATACGGACCGTGATCCGCCCGGTGTCCGGTGTGCGGTCCATGAGGAGCCGCACGTCCCTGATCCCGGGCTCCACGGCCACGGCCCCGTCGTCGTCGGTGCCCGGCGCACGCACATGGACGTCCCAGCGGCCCTCGGCGGGCTCCACGGTGCTCGGCAGCACCGCTCGCAGCCGTCCCTCGCCGAGCGGGGTCAGGGGCAGCCGTACGGTGGTGCCGCCGCCCTTGTTCTTGGCGTCGCGCAGCCGGAGCAGCAGCTCGGGCGCCTCCCCGTCCTCGTACCGTTCGGGGCCGGGGCCGAGGTGGAGGTCGAAGACGATTCCGCCGTCGGCGCCCGCGGTGCAGTCGGCTCGTGGTGTCGGTCGCTCTGTGGAGACGGTCATGCGGGCTTCCCCTTGCGGATGACGTCGGCGGCCTTGTAGCGCAGGGCGTACGCCCCGTCCAGCACGGTGCCGCGGGCGCGGTGCAGTGTGGTGCGCAGAGCGCCGTGCGAGCGGTCGCGCGGGGTTCGGGAGGCGAGTTCGGTGAAGAGGCGCTCGTGGCGTTCGGCGATCCGCGACGGGTCGAACCGCTCTGCCGCGGCCAGCGCGGCGCGTCCCGAGCGGCGCCGTGCTTCGTCGTCGTCGATCAGACCGAGCAGGGCGCCCGTCACCGCCGCCGCGTCACCGACCGGCACCAGGCGTCCGTCGGTGCCGTCCTCGATGATCTCGCGGGGGCCGTGCGGGCAGTCGGTGGCGACGACCGGCAGTCCGCAGCGCATCGCCTCGACGATGGTCATGCCGAAGGACTCACGGTCCGAGGTGACCGCGGCGATCGCCCCCTTGGGCCACTCGGCTTCCAGCGGGTTGACCGGCCCCATCAGGAACACATGGTTGTGCAGGCCGAGTTCACCGATGAGCTCGAGCAGCGCCTGGCGCTCGTTCCCCGTCGCGTCGCCGCCGCCGTAGATGCGCAGCCGCCAGTCCGGACGGGCGGCGACCACGTCGGCGAACGCCCGGACGAGGAGGTCGTACCGCTTGACCTTGTGCAGCCGGCCCGCGGCGATCACCCATTTACCGGTGCCGTCGGCGGGCGCGATCCCCGGCGCGGGCACGCTGTTGGGGATGGACTCGATCCGTACGCCGGGCAGTTTGTACCCGCTCCGGTAGGCGCGGGCGTCGGCCTCGGTGACGGTGGTGATCGCGTCGAGCAGGGCGTAGCGGTGCCCGATCTCGCGGCGCAGCCGGTAACTGTGGCTGTCGAGGGTGAGGTGCTCCTGCCCGATCAGGACCGGGCCGCGCCGGGTCTGCCTGCTGATCTGCACATTGAGCCCGGGCCGGGTACCGACCACCACATCCGCGTCCATGGAGCGCAGATGGTCCGCCACCCGGGCGTCGGTCAGCCTGCTGTACTGCCGGTACCTGCTGTCGCCGCGCGGGAACACGGTTGCGGGGCGGGCGTGTTCGGCGGCGTCGCCGTCGTACGTCGGGCTCTTCTTCCGCAGGTCGACGAGGTGGTTCAGGCGCACGCCCGCGGGGGCTCCCAGCGCGGGGACGTCCCGGTGCCGGAAGACCGACACGATCTCGATGTCATGGTGCTCGGCCAGGGCCCCGGCGAGATTGAACGTCGTACGGATGGTGCCCCCGACTCCGTAGGCGTTGTGAAGCAGGAACGAAATGTGCATGAAGCGCCATATCTCCCGGGTCGGCTGGTCAGCTGCGAACAACACTTGCCATGACGGCAAAGGCCGGCTCGTGGTTCACTCCGGCGCCGACCAGATTCAGCCACTCTCACTTTCACCCGTTTTCCCGATTTGTCGATGTATCTGCGAACTGACCCACGGTCGAGTCGACCACATCACCGCGCGGAAAATGCAGAACATCTGGACAAACAGGTCGCAAGCGGCCCTTCCGAGCCCGGGATTCACCCTCTGCTCCGGATGGTTCGATTACGTTCCCTTTCTCGCGTGACCCCGGCCACGGATCGCCCGTTGTCTTCTTCATGAGCCGGGAACCGCCCGGCGCACGCACCGAGTTCGAGGAGCCAACCGTGCCGCGCATGCTCGACGTCAGCGAGGACGTACGCGCCGAGATCGGCGATGCCGAAGCCGACCGGCTGCTCGTCGGCGACAACACCCCAGGCAGTTACGACTGCACCTCCTGCCGCACCCCCGGCGACTCCGAACAGGAACGCACCAGCACGGTTCTCTTCGTCGGTGACGAGACCGCCGTCCTCGCCTTCGCGCACGCGACCTGCATCCCCTCGCAGGTCGTCCAGGTCGCCGAGGAGCAGCTTCAGGGCGCGGTACGCAGCATCACCGGCGGTGACGCGGAGCACCGGGAGCACCCGGAGGGCCTCGGCACCGAACAGGCCGTCCTCGGGATCACCAGCGGCCTCGTCCTGATCGACGACGAGGTCCACCCGGCCCTCGTCGTCGAGCCGACCGGCCCGATCGCCCGCCCGGGCACGGACGGCAGCCGGGGGGACGAATTCCTCCAGCTGCTGCTGGAGCAGGGCTTCCAGCCGGTCCACCGGATGGATCGGATGCCCCCGGTGCTGCACGGCTGGTCGATCCTGCTCGCGATGGGCCAGCTGCACGCCGTGCTCCAGCCGGGCACCGATGGCGGCGCCCCGGTCGCCTGGTGGCAGGCACATGCGCCGCTCCAGGTCACCGAGGGCTGGCGGACCACGGCCAACAAGTCGCAGACCGTGCTCGTCTTCGCCGCCCCGGCGGGGGTGATCGGCCAGCAGCCCCGCGAGGACCTGCTGCGCGACGCGCTGGACAAGGCCGCCGCCGGCGGGCTCCTGGTCGCCGCCGCGATGCCGCTGGCCGGGACCTGATCGTGGCCGTCGGTTCCTCGCACCTGCGGCGAACAGCTATTTCTCCGCCGGGCCCGCATCCGACGGCCAGTGGGGTCGTTGGCACATACGTGCACTCATACGACTCCTCCCACCAGCGCCCGAGCCCGATCCCTGCCATGCGCCCCGCGCAGGACCCATCGGGCGGTCAGTCCCACACCCCGATCTACGACGCGCTGTACTCCGAGTACCGCCGGTCGTTCCGGGCGCTTCCGGGTGACCGTAGCGGCGAGGAGAATCTCGGCTTCGTGGCCTTCGGCAGCGGGTGGTTCGGCAGCCGCGCGCCGCTGAGCGGCCACTCCGGTCACTCCGCCGCCCTCTCCGTCGGTCTCTCCGTACACAGCGGGGCCACGGGACACGGCGGCGGCGCGAGCACGCACACCAGCGGTCTCGGTTCCTGGCAGCGGGTGGGGCGGCACTCCGGGCGGGCCCAGCCCGCGGCTCTGCCCCCGGGATCGGGATCGCGAGGGGCCTGACCGTACGACGGAGCCCCGGACCGTTTCCTATCCGAAACGGTCCGGGGCTCCGCCCATGGGGCCTGCGTACTACTTGTTGCGGCCACGCTTCTCGCGGACCCGCACCGAGATGTGGATCGGGGTGCCCTCGAAGCCGAACTCCTCGCGCAGCCGGCGCTCGACGAAGCGTCGGTAGCCGTGCTCCAGGAAGCCCGAGGAGAACAGCACGAAGCGCGGCGGCTTGGTGCCCGCCTGGGTGCCGAAGAGGATCCGGGGCTGCTTGCCGCCGCGGACGGGGTGCGGGTGCGAGGCGACGACCTCACCGAGGAAGGCGTTCAGCCGGCCGGTGGGGATGCGGGTCTCCCAGCCGGCGAGGGCGGTCTCGATCGCCGGGACCAGCTTCTCCATGTGCCTGCCGGTGACGGCGGAGACGTTGACCCGCGGGGCCCACGCGATCTGCGCGAGCTCCGTCTCGATCTCGCGCTCCAGGTAGTAGCGGCGCTCCTCGTCGAGGGTGTCCCACTTGTTGTACGCGATCACCAGGGCACGCCCGGCCTCCACGGCCATGGTGATGATGCGCTGGTCCTGGACGCTGATGGACTCGCCGGCGTCGATCAGGATGACGGCGACCTCGGCCTTCTCCACGGCGGCGGCGGTACGCAGCGAGGCGTAGTAGTCCGCGCCCTCCTGGAGGTGGACGCGGCGGCGGATACCGGCCGTGTCGATGAACTTCCAGGTGATGCCGCCGAGCTCGATCAGCTCGTCGACCGGGTCACGCGTGGTGCCCGCGAGCTCGTTGACGACGACGCGGTCCTCGTTCGCCACCTTGTTCAGCAGCGAGGACTTGCCGACGTTCGGACGGCCGATGAGGGCGATCCGGCGCGGTCCACCGATGGCGGTGCCGAAGCGCTGCGCCGGGGCCTCGGGAAGAGCTTCGAGCACCGCGTCGAGCAGGTCGCCCGTGCCGCGGCCGTGCAGCGAGGAGACCGGATGCGGCTCGCCGAGGCCCAGCGACCAGAGCGCGGTGGCGTCCGCCTCGCCGCTCTGCCCGTCGACCTTGTTGGCGCACAGCACGACGGGCTTGCCGGCCCGGCGCAGCAGCTTGACGACGGCCTCGTCGGTGTCGGTCGCGCCGACCGTCGAGTCGACCACGAAGACGACCGCGTCCGCCGCCTCGATCGCGTACTCGGCCTGGGCGGCGACGGAGGCGTCGATGCCCAGCACGTCCTGCTCCCAGCCGCCGGTGTCGACGACCTTGAAGCGGCGGCCCGCCCATTCGGCCTCGTAGGTGACGCGGTCGCGGGTGACGCCGGGCTTGTCCTCGACGACTGCCTCGCGGCGGCCGATGATCCGGTTCACCAGCGTCGACTTGCCGACGTTGGGGCGGCCGACGACGGCGAGCGCGGGAAGCGGTCCGTGACCGGCCTCACCGATCGCGCCCTCGACCTCTTCGGCGTCGAAGCCCTCCTCCGCGGCGAGCTCCATGAACTCCGCGTACTCGGCGTCGCCAAGCGCTCCGTGCTCGTGGTCCGAGCCGTCGGAGTGAATCTGGTCGTTCATGAAGTCCGTTCCTCTTTGCGTCATCATCGATGGGCCACGACCATGCGGCCCACTACTCAAGTCTTACCTACGCCCGGTGAAACGCCTGGCCTCGTCCAGATGGGCGGTCAGCCGCGCCTGGATCCGCACCGTCGCCTCGTCCAGCGCCTTCCGCGTCCGCCGCCCACTCTCGCCCGCCTCGAAGGCATCGCCGAAGACGACATCGACCCGGCTGCGCAACGGCGGCAGTGCCGATACCAGCCGTCCGCGACGCTCGGTGCTTCCCAGTACGGCCACGGGCACGATCGGCGCCCCGCTGCGTACGGCGAAATACGCGAGCCCGGCACGCAGGGAGGCGAAGTCGCCCTCGCCCCTGGTGCCCTCGGGGAAGATTCCGAGCACCCCGCCGTTCTCCAGCACGCCGAGGGCGTCGGTGATGGCGGTGCGGTCGGCGGTCGTGCGGTCCACCTTCAGCTGCCCGATTCCGCGCAGGAACGGGTCGAGCGGGCCGACGAACGCCTCTTTCTTGATCAGGAAGTGGACGGGCCGGGGCGCGGTGCCCATCAGCATCGGACCGTCGATGTTGTGGGAGTGGTTCACCGCGAGTATGACGGGTCCGGAGGCGGGAACCCGCCACGCGCCGAGGACGCGGGGCTTCCACAGCCCGTACATCAGGCCGATCCCGATCCCGCGCCCGACCGCCGCGCCGCGCCGCGAGGGCGAGCCAGTGGCTCGGGTCACTTCACGGCCCGCTTCTCCTCGACGAGGGTGACGACGCACTCGATGACCTGCTGGAGGGTCAGCGCGGTGGTGTCCACCTCGACGGCATCGTCCGCCTTGGCCAGCGGGGAGGTCTTGCGGCCGGAGTCGGCCGCGTCCCGCTTGATCAGCGCCTTCTTGGTGGTGTCGACATCGGAGCCCTTGACCTCCCCGCTGCGGCGGGCGGCACGCGCCTCCGGCGATGCGGTGAGGAAGATCTTCAGGTCGGCGCCGGGCAACACCGTGGTGCCGATGTCGCGGCCCTCGACCACTATGCCCCGGTCGGCCGCGGCGGCGATGGTGCGCTGCAGCTCGGTGATCCGGGTGCGCACCTCGGGGACCGCGCTGACGGCGCTGACCTTGGAGGTGACCTCCTGGGTACGGATCGGGCCCGAGGCGTCCTCGCCGTCGACGGTGATCGTCGGGGCGGCCGGGTCCGTACCCGAGACGATGACCGGCTTCGCGGCGGCGGTCGCCACCTCCATCGCGTCCTGCACGTCGACGCCGTTGTTCAGCATCCACCAGGTGATCGCCCGGTACTGGGCGCCGGTGTCCAGGTAGCTCAGGCCGAGCTGGGCGGCGACGGCCTTGGACGTGCTCGACTTGCCGGTGCCGGAGGGCCCGTCGATGGCGACGATCACTGCGGCCGGGGCCGTCCGGGCGGCGGCGCTTGCGGTTTCCACGGTGGTGGACACCTTCCTGGTACACGGGGTGGGCGGGACGGGGACGCGCGAACCCGCCCCGCACAAGGTTACCGAGTGTCGGAGCGGTCCTCTGCACCCCTGTGGACAACCGCCTCCCGGGCCCGCCGCCCCGGGTCTACTGGCGTATCGACCAGCCTCGCTCGCGCAGCGCCGTGCGCAGCTCGGCGGCCGCGCTCGGCTCGACCATGAGCTGGACCAGGCCCGCCTGCTGCCCGGTGGCATGCTCGATACGGACGTCCTCGACGTTGACCCCGGCCCGGCCGGCGTCGGCGAAGATCCCGGCCAGTTCGCCCGGCCGGTCGCTGATGAGTACGGACACGATCTCGTACGAGGCGGGGGCCGTCCCGTGCTTGCCGGGGACGCGGACCCGGCCCGCGTTGCCACGGCGCAGCACGTCCTCGATGCCCTCGGTGCCTGCGCGGCGCTTGTCGTCGTCGCCGGACTGCAGACCGCGCAGCGCGCGTACCGTCTCGTCCAGGTCGGCGGCGACCCCGGCCAGCACGTCGGCGACCGGGCCGGGGTTGGCGGAGAGGATCTCCACCCACATCCGGGGGTCGGAGGCGGCGATCCGGGTGACGTCCCTGATGCCCTGGCCGCAGAGGCGTACGGCGGTCTCGTCGGCCTCCTCCAGCCGGGCGGCGACCATCGACGAGATCAGCTGCGGGGTGTGGGAGACCAGGGCGACGGCCCGGTCGTGGGCATCGGCGTCCATGACGACCGGGACGGCGCGGCAGAGCGCGACCAGTTCCAGGGCGAGGTTGAGGACCTCGGTGTCGGTGTCACGGGTCGGGGTGAGGACCCAGGGGCGGCCCTCGAAGAGATCCGCGGTGGCGGCGAGGGGGCCGGACCGCTCCTTGCCGGCCATGGGGTGCGTACCGATGTACGGGCTGAGGTCGACGCCACGGGCTTCCAGCTCGCGGCGCGGGCCGCCCTTGACGCTGGCGACGTCGAGGTAGCCGCGGGCGACGCCGTCCCGCATGGCGGTGTCCAGGACCGAGGCGACGTGCGCGGGCGGCACGGCGATGATCGCCAGGTCGACGGGGCCCTCGGGCACCTCGTCCGTACCGGCGCCGAGCGCGGCCGCGGTGCGGGCCGATTCGGGGTCGTGGTCGACGAGGTGGACATGGATGCCGCGCCCGGCGAGGGCGAGGGCTGCGGAGGTGCCGACGAGGCCCGTTCCGATGACGAGGGCGGTTCTCACTGGGCGATGTCCTTGCGGAGGGCGGCGGTGGCACCGAGGTACACGTGCGCGATCTCGGACTTGGGAAGGTACGTCTCGACATGCGCGAGGATCCTTACCACGCGGGGCATGGCGCCCGCGATGTCCAGTTCCTGGGCGCAGATCAGCGGTACGTCGACGATACCGAGCCCGCGCGCCGCGGCGGCCGGGAAGTCGCTGTGCAGATCGGGGGTGGCCGTGAACCAGATGCTGATCAGGTCGTCCGCGACGAAGTTGTTGCGCTCCAGGACGGCGGTGAGCAGGGCGCCGACCCGCTCGCCCATGTGTCCGGCCTCGTCCTGCTCCAGTTGGACGGCTCCACGGACCGCTCGTACCGCCACGTCGTGCTCCTCGCTTCTTCGTACGTGTCGCGCCTGCTGTCCGCCTGCGTGATCCTTCTGCGGGACCAGCCTAGAGGGGCAGGGGCGAGGGGCGGCCTCGGTGCTCTCCCAGTGAGACGGGACAGGGCGGTGAGGCGGGAGAAGGGCGGCGGCCGGAGGGCTCCGCCGTGGTGGCGAAGACCCTCCGGCCGCGCGAGGTGTCCCCGGGGGCCTTCTGCACGGTGAACGGTCCCTCCGGCCGCCCCCCTGGCTCAGAGCTGCTGTTCCCGGACCAGTTCCTCGATCGAGCGGCCCTCCGGGACCTCCCCCGTCGGAGTCAGTCTGTCGACCGCCGTCGGCAGCGACCGGGCGATCTCGTCGGCCGCCTGTTCCGTGGAGACCCCGGTTTCCCGGGCGACCCTCTTCAGAGTCTCGTCCGGCAGCGCCTCGGCGATCTGGGCGCCGCTGACCGCATGGTTCTCACCGGTCCCGACCCAGGACTGCGCCTGGTCGACGAGGCCGGACCTGGTGAGCATCCCGATCAGCCCTTCGAGCGCGTTGCCACTCCCGCCCGAACCGCCCTGGCCGCCGCCCAGCGCGCCCAGCAACGAACCGAGGATGTTCCCGGCGCCTCCGGTCTCACTGGAGGCGTCGCCGCCCTGGCCGCCACCGCATAGCAAACCGCCCAGCAGACCGCCGAGGTCGTTTCCCGCCATGGTCATGCCTTTCCAGAGGGGATGATTTATCGACAATGTCGATCAGATCCGGAGCTTCTGCCACTTGAGCCCGGCGGCTCCGCCCTCACACGGCGGTTGCCGCATTCCACGCACCGACGCGCACGACACCTGCCATCGCCATGCCGGTGACCGGATGAGGGGGGCCCGGTCGAGCAGCGGCACCCCGGCCGCCGGATCGCGGGCGCTTCGCTCACGTACCCTCGCCGGCATGATCACCCCTGACCCAGAGGCTCTCGTACGCGATCACACGGTCTACGCCTGTGTGATGGGCTCACGCGCCTTCGGGCTCGCCACGGACGGCAGCGACACGGACCGGCGCGGTGTCTTCCTCGCCCCGACCCCGCTGTTCTGGCGGTTCGAGAAGCCGCCGACGCATGTCGAGGGCCCGGCGGAGGAGCAGTTCTCCTGGGAGCTGGAGCGCTTCTGCGAGCTGGCCCTGCGCGCCAACCCCAATGTGCTGGAGTGCCTGCACTCACCGCTGGTGGAACACGTCGACGCCGTGGGCCGTGAGCTCCTGTCCCTGCGCGGGGCGTTCCTGTCCCGGCTGGCCCATCAGACCTTCGTCCGCTACGCGTCGGGCCAGCGCAGGAAGCTGGAGGCGGACGTCCGGCAGTACGGGGCGCCGCGCTGGAAACACGCCATGCATCTGCTGCGGCTGCTGGCCAGCAGCCGGGATCTGCTGCGTACGGGCGAGCTCACGATCGAGGTGGGAGCGGCCCGGGAGGAGCTGCTGGCGGTGAAACGCGGCGAGATCCCGTGGGCGGAGGTCGAACGCCGCATGACTCGCCTGACCGAGGAGAACGACGAGGCGGTCACCGCCTCACCACTGCCGGCCGGGCCGGACCGGGCCCGGGTGGAGGACTTCCTGGTCCGCACCCGTCGGGCTTCCGTGTCATGACCCGACCCGGGGTGAACGGCCGCGCCCGGGGTGGGCGGCGGACGGGGCCCTCCCGGCCGTCGCCTCGGAACCGACACGGCACCTCCGTTCGTACGGCGAACCGGTCGTCCACGGCATCCGCGTCCCCGGACGGGAATTCGCCCGCATGAGGTCAGGAGTCCCAGAGCGCCCCCAACGACAGCAGATCGCTCCGGTACTCGATCCGCTCCGACCACTCCTTGGGCCAGGCCCCCGCCCCCAGATGCGCCCCGGCGAGCGCGCCGGTCAGGCAGCCGAGGGAGTCCGAGTCGCCCCGGGTGCAGGCGGCCCGGCGCAGGGCCGTGACGGGTTCTTCGGGGAAGAGCAGGAAGCAGTGCAGGGCCGTGGCCAGAGCCTCCTCGGCGATCCAGCCGTCGCCGGTCGTCTCGCAGGGATCGGTCTCCGGGGACGGGTCGCGCAGGGCGTCCTGGACGCGGGCCAGGGCGGTGAGGCATTCGTCCCAGCCGCGCTGGATGTACAGCTCCGGCGAGGAGTCGCCCGCGTACCGCCAGAGGTCGCCGAGCCAGCGCGTGAGGTAGCGGCTGCTGTTCTCGTACGCGTAACTGCGCAACTGCCCGATCAGCCCCATCGGCTCCGCGCCCTGCGCCAGCAGGTACACCGCGCGGGCCATCAGGTCGGACGCGGCGAGCGCGGTCGGATGTCCGTGGGTGAGGGCGGCCTGCAACTGGGCGGCGCCGGAGCGCTGTTCGTCGCTCAGCCCCGGCACGAGCCCGACCGGCGCGACCCGCATGTTGGCGCCGCAGCCCTTGGAGCCGGTCTGGCTGGCCTCCTGCCAGAGCCGGTCGCTGTCGAGCAGGCGGCAGGCGGTCATGCAGGTGCGGCCGGGGGCACGGTTGTTGTCGGGCGAGTGGTACCAGTCGACGAACTCCTCGCGCACCGGGCGGGCCAGCCGCAGCGGGGTGAGCAGCCCGCGGTCCATGGCGGTACGGATGCCCCGCCCCAGGGCCAGCGTCATCTGGGTGTCGTCGGTGACGATCGCCGGCTTCGGCAGCCGCATCTGGCGCCACGGCCCGCACTGGGCGAGGATCGAGGGCACGTTGTTGAACTCGGCCGGGAAGCCCAGTGCATCGCCGAGCGCGAGCCCGGTCAGTGCGCCGGTGGCGGCCTGTTTGGTGATGATCCTGGTCACGATCACGTGGTTCTTCCTTCCGGTCGCAGGAGTGGGGGGTGCAGGGCGGTAGCGGCACCCGCCCGGTAGAGAGCGGCCGGTTTTCCCCGTCCGCCGGTGCGGCGCGGCGATCCTTCCACGGCCTGGACGAAGCCGGGCGTGGTGAGGACCTTGCGCCGGAAGTTGGGCCGGTCCAGCTCGACACCCCAGACCGTCTCGTAGACCCGCTGGAGTTCTCCCAGGGTGAATTCGGGCGGGCAGAAGGCGGTGGCGAGGCAGCTGTATTCGAGCCTGGCGCCGATGCGATGGTGTGCGTCGGCCAGGATGCGGTCGTGGTCGAAGGCGAGCGGGCCGAGGGTTTCGGCGTCCCACCACCGGGCGTTGGCGGCGTCGCCGCCGCCGCGGGGTTCGGGCAGGTCGGGGACGAGCGCGGCGTAGGCGACGGAGACGACCCGCATCCTCGGGTCGCGGTCCGGGTCGCTGTAGGTGCGCAGCTGTTCCAGGTGGAACGCGGACACGGTGCCCTCGGTCAGGCCGGTCTCCTCGGCGAGCTCCCTGCGGGCGGCTTCCTCGGCGGACTCGCGAGGCTGGACGAAGCCGCCGGGCAGTGCCCAGTGGCCCTTGTACGGGTCCTCGCCCCGCTCGACGAGCAGGACGTTCAGCCGGGTGTCGCGGACCGTGAAGACGGCGAGGTCGACGGTGACCGCGAAGGGTTCGAAGGCGTACGGGTCGTAGCCCGCGGGCGCGTCGGCGCTCATCGGTGCTCCGGGAGGGGCGCGGCGAAGTTCCAGCCGGCGGCGAGCCGGGTGTCGACGGCGGCGACCGCGGTGGCCAGGCGTTCCTCGTGGCTTCCGGTGAGTTCGATGAACCGCCTCCCGGTACGGGTGAGTTCGGCCCGGAAGCGGTCGGTCATCCAGGGCCGCAGCTCCTCGCCGTCGCGCAGCCCGTCGTCCTCGAAGGCGACGCCCTCGTGGTCGGTGAGCAGCCACAGGTGATGGGCGACGCGGTCGGCGGTCTCCTCGACGAGCGGGTTGCGGCCGCCGATGTACCGCTCGTGCCAGACGGTGGTGGCGAAGGAGTCGGTGTCGCAGAAGAGCACCGGCGACCCGGTGCGCGCGGCCACCTCCTCCTTGGCGTTCTGCGCCTCGGCGATCAGCGGGAAGTCCTCGGTGGTGAAGGCGACGTCCTCCCACTGCGCCCCGGGCCGCCGGGCGCGCAGCGCGGCCAGCTTCTGTTCGCTGAACTCCCGCCCGTACTCGGCGACGTAGCGGGTCTGCGCCCAGACGCCGCCGCGCCGCCGGTAGTGGTCGGCGAGGGCGCGGGCCATCGTCGTGGTGCCGGTGGATTCCGCGCCGAGGACGACGATCCGGCGGGTGAGCGCGGCCCGTACGGGCGGTTCGAGGAAGTCCCAGCAGCCGACCGGGTCCTTGCGGACGGCGGTGCCGGAGACCGGGAAGACCGTGCGGTCGGGGTCGACGCAGACGGATTCGGCGCCGAACCGGCGCGCCAGTTCGTCCCCGTACGACTCCGAGGTGAAGACGGCGTCCACCGGATCGGGCACGGCCCCGGTGAAGACGGCCATGTGGGCGTCCCAGATGGCCGGGTCGTGGAGATCCATGCGGATGTCGTCGACGGCGCCCACGACCCGTACGTCCGGGTGCACCTCCCGCATCCACGCCACCCGGTCGTCGAGCGGTACGGACTCGACGGAGGCGGCGCACACCAGGACGGTCAGCCGCTCGCACCGGTCCTGCGCGGTGCGGACGAGGTGGTGGTGGCCGGCGTGGGGCGGGTAGAACTTGCCGAGGACGAGCCCGTGCGCGAAGCGCTTCACGCCGTTGACCCGTGGAGACCGACCACTCACAGCGACCCCCCACGCCCCCGGCCCACGCCGACCTCGTACCCGGGTGCCGCCGCCACCTCCACGGGCCGGTGCTGTACGGCGAGATCGCGCTGCCAGTTGCGCAGGCCGATCAGGCACAGCGTGAGGAAGCCGACGTACAGCAGGGAGGTCAGATACAGCTCCTTGTACGCGTACAGCGGGATGTACACCACATCGGCGGCGATCCAGAGCCACCACGACTCGACGAGCTTCCTGCACTGCCCGTACGTCGCCGTCAGGGACAGCGCGGTCGTCAGGGCGTCCCAGAAGGGCACGGTCGAGTCGGTGGCGTGGTCCAGCAGGACGGTGAGGGCGACGGTCCCCACCGCCCCTGCCGCGAGCAGCCAGGTCCATTCGGTGCGGGCGGTACGCCGCACCGGCAGGTCCGGTGCACCTGGTCCACCCCCGTGGGTCCAGGTCCACCAGCCGTACGCGGCAAGGGCGATGAAGACGATTTGGAGGCCGGCGTCGGCGTACAGGCCGGCCTGGGTGAACAGGAGGATGAAGAAGAGGTTGTTGGCGATGCCGACGGGCCAGTTGGCGAGGTGCTGGCGGGCCACGAGCCAGACGCACAGTGCCCCACTGCCGAAGCCGAGCACCTCGGTCCAGCTGACCGGGGTGTCGAGGACCGTCACCAGGGGTTGCTGCAGGGGATCGAGGACATCCGCGAGACTCACTCCCGCCTCCTTAATAGTCACTCTGACTATAAAGGCGGAACGGGTGCAGCAAAAGGCCCGCGGCCGATTCCTGTTCGAAAATCGAAAGCAGGAACCGGCCGCGGGCCGTGGAGCGGACGGAGCCGGGTTACAGAGCCGGGTTACAGACCGACCTCGCGCATCAGCATGCCGACCTCGGTGTTGGTGAGGCGGCGCAGCCAGCCGGACTTCTGGTCGCCCAGCGGGATCGGTCCGAAGGAGGTCCGTACGAGCCGCTCCACCGGGAAGCCGGCCTCGGTCAGCATCCGGCGGACGATGTGCTTGCGGCCCTCGTGGAGGGTCACCTCGACCAGGTAGTTCTTGCCGGTGTTCTCGACGACCCGGAAGTGGTCGGCGCGGGCGTACCCGTCCTCCAGCTGGATGCCGTCCTTGAGCCGCTTTCCCAGGTCGCGCGGGAGCGGTCCCTGGATGGCGGCCAGGTAGGTCTTCTTCACCCCGTACTTGGGGTGGGTCAGGCGGTGGGCGAGCTCGCCGTGGTTGGTGAGCATGATGATGCCCTCGGTCTCGGTGTCCAGCCGGCCGACGTGGAAGAGCCGCGTCTCACGGTTGTTGACGTAGTCGCCGAGGCACTGGCGGCCGTCCGGGTCCTCCATGGAGGAGACGACACCGGCGGGCTTGTTCAGCGCGAAGAAGAGGTACGACTGGGCGGCCACGGTCAGGCCGTCGACCTTGATCTCGTCCTTGTGCACGTCGACGCGCATGCCCTGCTCGACGACGATCTCGCCGTTGACCTCGACGCGGGCCTGCTCGATCAGCTCCTCGCACGCGCGGCGCGAGCCCATACCGGCCCGGGCGAGGACCTTCTGCAGCCGCTCGCCCTCCTGCTCGGCGCCCGGGTGGGTCTTGGGCGTCCTGATGTCGGGCTTGTTGGCGTACCTGTCCCGGTTGCGCTGCTCGATCTTGGCGTCGAGCTCGCGCGGACGGGACGGGGCGCCGTACGGGGCCCGCCGGCCGCCGCCCTTGGAACCGCCCGACGCGGCCTTCGGGCCGCCCTTGGCGCCACCGCGGGCGGCCGCGCCGCGGCCCTTGCGGGTGCCGCCGTCGCCGCCGGGCTTGTCGTTGCCCACGTCGTAGCGCCGCTCCTCGGGCCGGGGCCGGCGGGGGCGCTGCTCCTGCTTGTCGTCGCGCTCGGAGCCGGGAACCCGGGGGTTCGGGTTGCTGTTCCTGCCGCTGCCGCTGTTGTTCCTGCCGCCGCTGCCGCCGCTCCTGCCGCCGCCGCTCCTGGCTCCGCCGCCGCTGCTTCCGCTGTTCCTGCCACTGCTTCGCATCAAAAATCCGTCTTGTCGTCTGCGTGAGTATCCGGGGTGTCCGGTGCGTCCGGATCGAACGACGGCACACCCTCTAGCGTCTCAGCCTCGATCGCGTCCGCCTCGGGGAGGAAGGGCGCGAGCTCCGGAAGCTCATCCAGGCCACGCAGGCCCATCCGCTCCAGAAAGTAGTTCGTCGTCCTGTACAGGATCGCACCTGTTTCGGGTTCCGCGCCCGCTTCCTCGACGAGGCCCCGCTGGAGCAGGGTCCGCATGACCCCGTCGCAGTTCACGCCGCGGACCGCGGACAGCCTCGACCGGCTGACCGGCTGGCGGTACGCGACCACGGCGAGAGTCTCCAGGGCCGCCTGTGTGAGCCGGGCCTGCCGGCCGTCCAGGACGAAGCCCTCGACGGCCGCCGCGTACTCCGGGCGGGTATAGAAGCGCCAGCCGCCCGCGACCAGCCGCAGATCGAAACCGCGGCGCTGCACGGCGTACTCGTCGGCCAGCTCGTGCAGCGCGTCGGCGACGGCTCTGCGGGGCCGCTCCAGCACCTTGGCGAGGTGCTCCTCGGTGGCGGGCTCGTCGACGACCATGAGGACGGCCTCCAGGGCGGGCTTGAGATCAAGGTCCGCGACGGCGGAACCGGTGATGTCCTGCTGACTCATGCCTTCACATCCTCCTGGACGTCCTGCGCCTCGGTCACCTCGGTGTCGAACTCGTCCGTCACGACGGGCTCGGCCCCCTCTCCCCCGGCCCAGCGCACCAGAAGCTCTCCGAGGGCCTCGTCCTGGTCGAGCGCGACAGCCTTCTCCCGGTACAGCTCCAGCAGCGCGAGGAACCGGGCGACGACGGTGAGGGTGTCCTGGGCGTCCTCGGTGAGCACCCGGAAACTGATCTCCCCCGCCTCCCGCAGCCGCGCGACCACGATCTCGGCCTGTTCCCGCACGCTGACCAGCGGTGCGTGGATGTGGTCGACGTACACCTGCGGCTCGGGCCTGGGCTGCATCGCCTTCACGGCCAGCCTGGCGAACCCCTCGGCCCCGATGCTGATGACGACCTCGGGCAGCAGCTCGGCGTGGTGCGGCTCCAGCCCCACGGTCCGCGGGAAACGCCGCCCCTCCGACTCCAGCCGGTCGCTGAAGATGTCGGCGATGCGTTTGTACGCGCGGTACTGGAGCAGCCGGGCGAAGAGCAGGTCCCGCGCTTCGAGCAGCGCCAGATCCGCCTCGTCCTCCACCTCGGCGGCGGGCAGCAGCCGGGCGGCCTTCAGATCGAGCAGGGTCGCGGCGACGACGAGGAACTCGGTGGTCTGATCCAGGTCCCAGTCCGGCCCCATGGCGTGGATGTGCACCATGAACTCGTCGGTGACCTTGGACAGTGCGACTTCGGTCACATCCAGCTTGTGCCTGGAGATGAGCTGCAGAAGCAGATCGAAGGGCCCCTCGAAGTTCGCCAGCCGTACGGTGAACCGCCCGTCGTCGGCAGGCTCGGGGGTCGAGCCCGGTGGTGCCGGTACGGCGGGCGTTACGGGCGCCTCGGGCCCGGGGGATGCGACGGATGCGGCGGCCGCTGCCGCATCGGCCACCGCCGGGGCAACGGATTCACCGTCCCCGTCCCCCACCGACGCGGCCCGGCCGCCCGGGCCGCGGCCCAAGGGGCGGCGAGGGGTGCGGGCGGGCTCGTCGGTCGTCGGCATGAGGGTCCAGGGACGGCGGGATTCGGGCGGCGTGCGCACGAGAGCGGCGGGCGTACGAGAAGGGCCGGACCGCCGGAAGGATGCGCTCCGGGCAGGCTACCGGCGCCCCACCGGTCAGCGCCCGCGCAGCCGCCGTACGAGGATGCTCGCGTCGCCCCGCGACTCCAGGTCCGCGAGAACCACCGCGACCGCCTCGCGGACGATCCGCCCGCGGTCGACCGCGAGCCCGTGCTCCCCGCGCAGCACCAGACGGGCGTGTTCGAGGTCCATCAGTTCCTCGGCCGAGACGTAGACGGTGATCTTCTCGTCGTGCCGCTCCCGGCCGCTGGGCCGCCGGTTCGCCCCGCGCCCGCCTCCGCGCCTGCGCTGCTGCTGAACGGCGGGGGCGGGAACCGCCTCCTGGGCCGACGACTGTGCGGACGACGACGTGGCGGACTGAATGGCCGACCGTTCCGACGGCGAGGACTGCTGGGGCCTGCGTCCCGGCTGCGCCGCCACCGCGCCCCGGCCGCCGTCACCGCCGCGGCTGCGTGATTCCCCCGCGTCGGTGTCCGCCGCGGAGTGCTCCTCCCGAGCGGCGGTCTCCGTCGCGCCCGCCCCGGACCCGTCGGCCCCGGGATCGCTCTCGCCGGCCGGACCGGGCACCCGGGCTTCGCCGTTCGCCTTGCGCCGCCGGTCCGCCGGGGACGACGCCTGCAGGCCCATCCCCCCGGTGGTACGGAACAGTTCGTCGGCCCCGGGCAGACTCACTCGGCGTGACACCGGGCGAGCACCTCCCTGGCGAGCTGGCGATAGGCGGCGGCACCGACCGAGTTGGAGGCGTACGTGGTGATGGGCTCACCGGCGACCGTGGTCTCCGGGAAGCGCACGGTACGCCCGATGACCGTGTGGTAGACGTGATCGTCGAAGGCCTCGACGACGCGCGCGAGGACCTCGCGGCTGTGCACCGTACGGGAGTCGTACATCGTGGCGAGGATGCCGTCGAGCTCCAGATCCGGGTTGAGCCGCTCCTGGACCTTCTCGATGGTCTCGGTGAGCAGTGCCACACCTCGCAGCGCGAAGAACTCGCACTCGAGCGGCACTATGACCTTGTGGGCGGCCGTCAGGGCGTTCACGGTGAGCAGGCCCAGCGAGGGCTGGCAGTCGATCACGATGTAGTCGTAGTCGGCCATCAGCGGCTTCAGGGCGCGCTGCAGCGTGGACTCCCGGGCCACCTCGCTCACCAGCTGCACCTCGGCAGCCGACAGGTCGATATTGCTGGGCAGCAGGTCCATGTTCGGGACCGCGGTCTTCAGCAGGACCTCGTCGGCCGACATGCCCCGCTCCATGAGCAGGTTGTAGACCGTGAGGTCGAGCTCCATCGGGTTGACGCCGAGCCCGACCGACAGGGCTCCCTGCGGGTCGAAGTCGACGAGCAGGACGCGGCGCCCGTACTCCGCGAGCGCGGCGCCCAGGTTGATGGTCGACGTGGTCTTGCCCACGCCGCCCTTCTGGTTGCACATCGCGATGATCTTCGCGGGACCGTGGTCGGTCAGCGGTCCCGGGATCGGGAAGTAGGGCAGGGGCCGACCGGTCGGGCCGATCCGCTCGCGGCGCTGGCGGGCAGCGTCGGGCGCGAGGGTGGCCGCGTACTCCGGATCGGGCTCGTACTCGGCGTCGGGGTCGTAGAAGTGCCCCTGGGGCACCTCGTCGAAGTCGGCGAAGTGGGCGGTCTCTCGGCCACTCTCGTTGCCGGCCATGGCGTTCACGTGTAGGCCGTCCATCATCTGGGGAGCTGTCGTCATGTGCTGATTGGTGGCGAAGGTGCGGACAGCGACGGAGCCGACAGCCTCCAGCCCGTGCGGGCTCCGGCCCCGTGCAGGCATCCCTGGTTGAACACCCCCGGGAGTAATTGTCGACTCATTCACAAGTCGTCTTACCTCCTTGGACGTGACCAGGAAACTTATCGATAGGTCAGCGTGGCACCATGCCGACGATTGGCGACTCTATGGCGTGTCACCGCTCCGCAGCAACACAATCCGCCGGACCCGGCCCGATGTGTCGGCAATCGAACACCTCCCTGTCAAGGGCACGCAGCCACCCGGGCGCACTTCTCACGGGTGCACGAATCGGTTACAGGGCTACGTTCGAGACAAGTTGAACGAGGGCCGCACAGGGGCCCGACATGCGTCCGGCCGGACCTTGCTCGGCAAGGTCCGGCCGGACGCGTGAGGTTGACGGGAAGTGTTGACCACTCAGCCGAGAAGCGAGCTCAGCTCGACGTGCTCCAGGCCGTGCGCCTCGGCCACCTCACGGTAAACGACCTGCCCGTCATGGGTGTTGAGACCCTTGGCGAGTGCGGCGTCACGGCGCAGCGCCTCGGCCCAGCCGCGGTTGGCGAGCTCCACGATGTACGGCAGCGTGGCGTTGGTGAGGGCGTACGTGGAGGTGTTCGGCACCGCGCCCGGCATGTTCGCGACGCAGTAGAAGACCGAGTTGTGGACCATGAAGGTCGGGTCGGCGTGCGTCGTCGGGTGCGAGTCCTCGAAGCAACCACCCTGATCGATCGCAATGTCGACAAGTACACTTCCGGGCTTCATCTTGGCGACGAGTTCGTTGGTGACCAGTTTCGGGGCCTTCGCGCCGGGGATCAGCACGGCGCCGATGACGAGGTCGGCCTCGACGACGGCCTTCTCCAGCTCGAAGGCGTTGGAGACGACGGTCTTGACCTTGGTGCCGAAGACCTTGTCGGCCTCGCGCAGCTTGTTGATGTCCCTGTCGAGCAGCGTGACGTGGAAACCGAGACCGACGGCGATCTGCGTGGCGTTCCAGCCGGAGACGCCGCCGCCGATGACGACGGCCTCACCGGGGGCCGTGCCCGGGACGCCGCCCGGCAGCACACCGCGGCCGCCGACCGAGCGCATCAGGTGGTAGGCGCCGACCTGGGGGGCCAGCCGGCCCGCGACCTCGGACATCGGGGCGAGCAGCGGCAGCGCGCGGCTCGCGGTCTCGACCGTCTCGTACGCGATGGCCGTGGTGCCCGACTCCAGCAGCGCGTCCGTGCACGCGCGGGAGGCGGCAAGGTGCAGGTAGGTGAAGAGCGTCTGGTCCTTGCGCAGGCGGTGGTACTCCTCGGCAACCGGCTCCTTGACCTTGAGCAGCAGGTCGGCGGTGGCCCAGACCTCGTCGGCGGTGGGGAGCATCTGCGCCCCGGCGGCGATGTACTCCTCGTCCGTGATGGAGGAGCCGGCCCCGGCGCTCTCCTCGACGACGACCTGGTGGCCGTGGCGTACGAGCTCGTTCACACCGGCGGGCGTGATCGCCACGCGGAACTCGTTGTTCTTGACTTCGCGGGGGATGCCGACCTTCACGTCGATCACGGTCCTTGGCTCAGAGGGTTACCCGGGCATAGCTCTACATACCCGGGTAGACACAGCGTAAATGGAGACACCGCGAACGCACGCGGTAGAGCCAGTCTAATGAAGGGTTTCACGCTGTCTAGCCTTACAAAGCATTAATTTTCAGTCACCGCACTGCGGATTTCGTAGGCGGCACCCTTCTCGCCCAGCAATCTGTCGGCGAGACCCCGGTGCAGCCCGGCCGCAGCCGGGTCGCCGAGCCGGTCGAACGTGTCGGCCAGCCGCATCTCCAGCGCCGCCTGCAGCCGCACGTCCCCCGCCTGCCCGGCCCAGTGAACGGCCTCCTGGCAGGTGCGCAGCGACTCGCGCGGCCGGCCCGCGTACTCCTGTACCCGGGCCGCCTCGCTCAGCGCCCGCGCCTGGGCCGGCACATCGCCCAGCCTGCGGTACCCGGCCGCGGCGGCCCGCCAGTTCCGCAGCGCCTCGCCGTACCGCCCCGCGTAGGTGTGGACGGCGCCGAGCCGCCCGTACAGCCGCGCCTCGTCGGCCCGCTCGCCCTGGGTGAGCCGCTGGGCCAACGCCCGGCCGTACCAGTCGGAGGCCCGCTGGAAGTCCCCCAGCTCGGCGTAGGCGCCACCTACGGATTCCATCGCGCGGCCGATGGCGTACAGATCCTTCGCGGCCCGTCCGGCGTCCAGCGCGGCCCGGTAGCGGATCAGCGCCTCCCGCGTACGGCCGGTCCTCGCGTCGAGGTCCGCGAGGTTGAGCAGCGCGGCGGCCCGCTCGCGCGGCAGGTCGCGCCGCTCGGCGACGGCCAGGACCAGACCGTGCAGTCCGTACAGCTCGGGCGCGGCGGCCTCGGTGCCCTGGTGCACCGCCAGCGCCCGCACCAGCGCCGCCACCAACCGCCTTGCCAGGGTGTCGAGTTCACCGTCCTCGACGGCGACACGGGCCGAGGCGAGCAGGGCCGGCCGACGAATCCGCAGCCATACGGCGGCCGCATCGGGGCCGGGGAAGCGCAGCGAGCGCGGCAGCCCGGCGAGCTTGCGGCGGGCCGCGGAACCCTCGGGGTCGGTGACCGCCCGGCAGGACTGCAGCAGCCGTACGGTCCGCTCCAGCATCCGGGCCCTGGCGAGCTGGATCTCCGTCGGCCGGTCCATGGCCTCCAGCAGCGCCCGCAGCAGCGGGGCGAGGCAGCCGGGCACCTCGTACTGCGGCTGATCCGCCCCGTCGCTGCGCAACAGCCCCAGGGCAACGAAGTCGTCGAGGGTCGTCCGGGCGGCGGAGACGGAACAGCCGGCCAGGGCGGAGGCGGTGTGGGCGTCGGCGAGCCCGGCGGGGGCGAGGGCGAGCAGGCGCAGTATCCGTGCGGCGGCCGGCGGCAGGGAGTCGTGGACCAGCCGGAAAGCGCGGGCCAGCGGGCGGGCGCCGGTGGACTGCTCCGGGTCGTCCGGGAGCTCGCGCAGCTGTTTGGTGACGTCGGCGACGGACGCCATGGGATGCGCGGCGAGCCAGCCGCCGGCCATCACGAGGGCGGCCGGCAGTCCGCCGCACTCCTCGGCGAGGGTTTCGGCGGTCCGTGGGTCGACGGTGATCCTGACCTGGCCGATGATGCGGGCAAGCAGCCGGACGGCGGAGCCCGCGTCCAGGCCGCCGATGGTGCAGGGCCGGACGCCCGGGATTCCGGTCAGCGGGCCCTCGGAGGTGGCTACGACCAGGCAGTCGGGGTTGTCCGGCAGCAGCGGGTCGACCTGTTCCGCATCCACGGCGTCGTCGAGGAGGAGCAGGGCGCTGCGCCCGGCGAGCGCCTCGCGGACCAACTGGGAGAGTTCGTCCCCGTCGGCGCCGGGCGGGCCCGTGATGCCCAGCTGGTCGAGCAGCTCCCGGGCGGTGCGTTCGGTGGGAACCGGTGCGCCGCCGGGGTCGGTGAGCCGGGCCCGGAACAGACCGTCGGGGTGGTCGCCGGTGGAGAGCAGCCGGCGGGTGAGCTCGCCGGCGAGTGCGGTGCGTCCGGAGCCGGGGCGTCCGGCGATCAGCAGGACCCGGGCGCGCGCGGCCTTGCGACCGGCCAGGGTGTCCAGCCCGGCCCGCTCGATGTCGGCGCGCAGCGCCTTCAACTCACGTTCGCGGCCGAAGAATTGGGGTGGTGCGGCGCCGGACGGCTCCTCGGCCCCCGCCGCCTTGGCCGGGCCGCTGGTGTCCACCGCCTGATCCGTCACGGGCCACGCTCCACTTCGCTGCACGCATTGCCCGCCGGGACTCCGGTCAGGGCATTCCGAGCGTAGTTCAGGCAAGTGGACGAATTCCGTGGAGCGGGGCGCAGAGGTCCCCCGATCGGATCAGCATCTTTTCCGATCGGGGGACTTGGGTGAACCGTTCAGCGGCCGCCCCGCGGACCGCCGGACCACGCACGGTCCTCACGAGCCGTCGGGCAACGCACCGTCAGA
This sequence comes from Streptomyces sp. NPDC058092, assembly GCF_042884935.1. Taxonomy (NCBI): domain Bacteria; kingdom Bacillati; phylum Actinomycetota; class Actinomycetes; order Kitasatosporales; family Streptomycetaceae; genus Streptomyces; species Streptomyces sp. NPDC058092. The sequence goes on along the minus strand of NZ_JBHVSY010000007.1, from coordinate 17,671 downwards.
CCTCGAACGGGCGGGCGGGCCACGGCGCCTCGGCCGGACGCAGCGAGTCGATCCCGTCACCGGCGAGCACCGCCGCGAGCGAAAGGACGCCCACCACGAGGCAGCTGTTGTGCAGGTCCCCGGCGAGCACCCCCCGTACCAGCTCCTGGAGCGGCACCCGGGCCAGCTCCATGTCGGACTCCTCCTCGGAGACCAGGTAACGCTCCCCGTCGGCCTCGGAGAGCTGCCGGGCCAGGAAGATCCGTACGGCTTCGTCGCAGCCGCCGGGGGTGGTGTAGACGTCGGTCAGCACCCGCCAGTCCTCGGCCTTGGCGTACGCCTCCTCGTAGAGCTCGCGCTGGGCCGCGTGCAGCGGGTTCTCACCGGGGATGTCGAGCAGTCCGGCCGGGATCTCCCAGAGCTTGTGGCGCACCGGGTGGCGGTACTGCCGCAGCACGAGGACCCGGTTCTCCTCGTCGAGCGCGAGCACGGCGACCGAGCCCGGGTGGACCTGGTAGTCGCGGCGTACGACCGTGCCGTCGGGCATCACCACGTCATCGGTGCGGACGCTGGTCTTGTTGCCGGTGAAGGGCGTCTTGGTCGCGGTGACCTGCCACTCCTCGGGCGTGTCCTGGAAACCCATCTCGTCCTCCCACAAAAACCGGAACCGGGGCACGTGTCCTCGATGGATCCGTACCCCGGTCAACGTTAGTGCCTGTGCACCGTCGGACTACTTGCCCGACGTGGCGCCCTGTTCGGCGCCGGTCCCGGCGCCCGTCTTGCGCGCGACGGCCGCCTTCACCAGGCCCGCGAAGAGCGGGTGCGGGCGGGTCGGGCGGGAGCGGAGCTCCGGGTGCGCCTGGGTGGCGACCAGGTAGGGGTGGATCTCGCGCGGGTACTCGACGTACTCGACGAGCTTGTTGTCCGGGGAGGTGCCGGAGAAGACCAGGCCGGCCTTCTTCTCCAGCTCGGCGCGGTAGGTGTTGTTGACCTCGTAGCGGTGGCGGTGGCGCTCCTCCACGTACGGCTGGTCGTCGTACGCCTCACGGACCAGCGAGCCCTCGGCGAGCTTCGCCGGGTACAGGCCGAGCCGCATGGTGCCGCCCAGGTCGCCCGCGCCCTCGACGTACGCCAGCTGCTCCTCCATCGTCGAGATGACGGGGTGCGAGGTGGCGGCGTCGAACTCGGTGGAGTTGGCGTCGGGGATCTCGGCGAGGTTGCGCGCCGCCTCGATCACGATGCACTGCAGGCCGAGGCAGAGGCCGAGCAGCGGCACCTTGTTCTCACGGGCGTACTGGATGGCGCCGATCTTGCCGTTGACACCGCGGTCGCCGAAGCCGCCGGGGACGCAGATCGCGTCGACGTCGGCGAGCTGCTTCGCGGCACCGGCCGGGGTCTTGCAGTCGTCGGAGGCGACCCACTTGACCTTGACCCGGGCCTTGTTCGCGAAGCCGCCGGCCCGGATGGCCTCGGTGACCGAGAGGTAGGCGTCGGGCAGGTCGATGTACTTGCCGACGAGCGCGACGACGACCTCGTGGTCGGGGTTGTGGACGCGGTCCAGCAGGTCGTCCCACGTGGTCCAGTCGACGTCGCGGAACGGCAGGTCGAGCTTGCGCACGACGTACGCGTCCAGGCCCTCGGTGTGCAGCACCTTGGGGATGTCGTAGATCGACTTGGCGTCCACGCAGGCCACCACGGCGGCCTCGTCGACGTCGCACATCAGCGAGATCTTGCGCTTGATGGCGGTCGGTACGTCACGGTCGGCGCGCAGCACGATGGCGTCGGGCTGGATGCCGATGTTGCGCAGCGCGGCGACGGAGTGCTGGGTCGGCTTGGTCTTGAGCTCGCCGGACGGGCCGATGTAGGGCAGCAGCGAGATGTGCACGACGAAGACGTTGTCCCGGCCGACCTCGTGGCGGACCTGGCGGACGGTCTCCAGGAACGGCAGCGACTCGATGTCACCGACCGTGCCGCCGACCTCGGTGATGACGACGTCGACGTCGTCGGTCGCCATGCGGCGGATGCGGTGCTTGATCTCGTTGGTGATGTGCGGGATGACCTGCACGGTGTCACCGAGGTACTCGCCGCGCCGCTCCTTGGCGATCACCTGCGAGTAGACCTGGCCGGTGGTGACGTTGGCGGAGCCGTCGAGGTCGACGTCGAGGAAGCGCTCGTAGTGGCCGATGTCCAGGTCGGTCTCGGCGCCGTCGTTGGTGACGAACACCTCACCGTGCTGGAAGGGGTTCATCGTGCCCGGGTCGACATTCAGATACGGGTCGAGCTTCTGCATGGTGACCCGGAGGCCGCGCGCCTTGAGCAGGGCACCGAGGCTTGACGCAGTCAGACCCTTGCCGAGGGAAGAGGCGACACCCCCGGTGACGAAGATGTGCTTGGTCGTCGTGGATGTGGGCTGCATAGCCAAAGGGGGCTCCCGTGGTCGCGATCGTGAGGTGCGTGCCGGCGTTGCCGTCCGGAGAATTCCGGAGGTGCCGTCGCTGCGGTTCGGGGGCCTCGTCTGCTGTTGCGAACGACCACCGGTCCACGGGCTACCAGGGTATCAGCGACAAAGGGGGCCTGCTTCCGGCCACGCCCCGCACAATCACCCCACGTGATTGCCACAGGTCCCTCACACCACACCCGTTCGGCTCAGGCGTATCGGTGGGCGTTACCGAGACAGTCGCGCAGATCAATCCGGTGCGTCGTATCCTGCTCGGACACTCGCTCCGGGCGAGGTACCGAGCTCGCAGGTTCCCCCACAACAACCCCTTGCGACGACCTCTTGACCCGCAGTAATGCCCTACGGGGCGACATGGCCGTTCGACTGGAGATGCACGTGGCCGGGCGCATCGAGGATTACGCACTCATCGGAGACATGCAGACCGCCGCCCTGGTCTGCCGGGACGGCACAGTGGACTGGCTGTGCCTTCCCCGCTTCGATTCGCATGCCATTTTCGCGGGACTTCTGGGTACCGAGGAGCACGGCTTCTGGCGCCTGGGACCGGCGCGGGAGGACGGGGCGGAGCCGCCGTCCGCGGACCGCCGCCGCTACCGCGGGGACTCCCTCGTCCTGGAATCGGAGTGGGACACACCGCGCGGAACGGTCAGAGTGACCGATTTCATGCCGCCGCGTGACGGTGCCCCGCAGGTCATCCGGATCGTGGAGGGGATCAGCGGCCGGGTGCCGATGCGCTCCGAGCTGCGGATGCGGTTCAGCTACGGGCGGGTGACGCCGTGGGTGCACAAGGTCGACGGCCGTACGGTGGCCGTCGCGGGCCCGGACTCCGTCTGGCTGGACACCCCCGCCGACACCTACGGCGAGAACCTGACGACGTACTCCGATTTCACGGTCGCGCCGGGTGACCGGATCGCGTTCACGATCAGCTGGCAGCCCTCGCACCACGAGCCGCCGGGCCTGCCGGACCCGGAGGGCTCGCTGGACGCGACCGCGGACTTCTGGCGTGAATGGGTCGAGCAGTGCACGTACCACGGGCCCTACCGCGAGGCCGTGGTCCGTTCCCTGATCACCCTCAAGGCCCTGACGTACGCGCCGACCGGCGGTATCGTCGCCGCGCCGACCACCTCCCTGCCCGAGGACATCGGAGGCTCCCGGAACTGGGACTACCGCTACACCTGGCTGCGCGACGCCGCGATCACCCTCTCCTCCCTGCTGCGCACCGGCTACCGCGAGGAGGCCCGCGCCTGGCGCGAGTGGCTGCTGCGGGCGGTCGCCGGCGACCCGGAGAACCTGCAGATCATGTACGGCATCGCGGGCGAGCGCGAACTGGGCGAGGCCGAGCTGGACTGGCTGCCCGGTTACGAGAACTCCGGCCCGGTCCGGGTCGGCAACGGCGCCGCGGGCCAGCTCCAGCTGGATGTGTACGGCGAGGTCATCGAGGCACTCCACCTCGCCCATATGACCGGCCTGACCCGCAACGACTACGCGACGGGCCTCCAGCTCAAGCTGATCGAGTACCTGGAGAAGCACTGGGACGAGCCGGACGAGGGGATCTGGGAGGTGCGCGGCCCGCGCCGCCACTTCGTCCACTCGAAGGTGATGGCCTGGGTCGCCGTCGACCGCACCATCAAGCTGATCGAGTCCGGGGACGCGGAAGGGCCGCTGGAGCACCTGCGCGAGCTGCGCGACGACATCCACCGCGATGTCTGCGACCGGGGCTACGACAAGGAACGCAACACCTTCACCCAGTCCTACGGATCGAGGGAGCTGGACGCCGCCCTCCTGCTGATCCCCCAGATGGGATTCCTGCCGCCGGACGACAAGCGCGTGATCGGCACGATCGAGGCGATCCAGCGCGAGCTGTCCACGGAGGACGGCTTCGTGCTGCGCTACCCCACCAAGGGCGAGGACGCCGGCGTCGACGGCCTGGAGGGCGACGAGGGCGCGTTCCTGGCCTGCTCGTTCTGGCTGGCCGACGACCTGGCGATGATCGGCCGGGTCGACGAGGCCCGCCAGCTCTTCGAGCGGCTGCTGTCCCTGCGCAACGATCTGGGCCTGCTCGCGGAGGAGTGGGATCCCCGACTGCAGCGCCAGGTGGGGAACTTCCCCCAGGCGTTCAGCCATGTGCCGCTGATCGACACGGCACTGCGCCTGACGGCGAGCGGGGCGTACGTCGGCTGAGCGCCGGGTGGGATCCCACCCCGTGTCCTTTCCCGGCGGCGATGTCCACCGCATGGCCGGCAGGACACGGGGATGGGATTCAGGACTTCCGGCGGCCGCCTCGTCCCGGCCGCAGCCCGAGCTGCTCACCCGCCGCCAGATCAAGCAGCGTGTGAGACGGACTCGCTGCGCCATTCACGGCCCGGCCCCGTGTGGCGTACGCCACAATCGACAGGGGGTCGTTCAATTCACTTGGCTGCCCGCCGAGTTGTCGGGCAGAAAAGCCTCGCTGTCCGGTCCATGACCACCCGGTGATGTCTCCGGAGCGCGAGCACGGGTAGCGTCCGGCCCCATGGACAATCAGGGCGGAATCACCGTGCAGCGGGCCCTTGAGCTGCCGGGGCTGCGCAGCGGGCTGCCGGAGGTGGTGGCCGGCGCGGACCGGCTGAACCGTACGGTGCGCTGGGTGCACGCGGGCGAGGTCCCGAACATCGCTTCGCTGCTCAAGGGCGGCGAGTTGCTGCTCACCACCGGCCTGGGGCTCGGCACGCGCCCCGCCGAGCAGCGTGCCTTCGTCCGCAGGCTCGCCGACCGCGGGATCGCCGCCCTGGTGGTGGAGCTCGGACCGCGGTTCAGCAGGCTGCCCGCGTCGATCGTGGACGCCGCCCGCGCGGCCGGTCTGCCGCTGGTGCAGCTGCACCGAGAGGTGCCGTTCGTGACGGTGACCGAGGAGATCCACACCGAGATCGTCAACGGTCACTACGCGCTGCTGCGGCAGGCCGAGGACGTGCACCGGCGGTGCACGGAGGCGCTGCTCGGCGGCGGCGGCGTGCCCCAGGTGCTGGGCATCCTCGCGGACTTCGCGGCCAATCCGGTCTTCCTGGAGACGGCGGACGGCCAGTTGCTGTACGCGGCGGGACCCACGTCCGGCCCGGTCGGCGCCGACCCGCTCCAGGTGTGGGACGGGATGCGCGGCGGCCGGGCGGCCCGTGAGTCGCCGCCCGCCGGTTCGGTGCTGGTGGATGTGCCGGGTGGCGGTCCGGGGACGGGTTCGGTACGGGCCAGGCTGGTGCTGCTGGCCGTGTCCGGGCCGCTGGTGCCGGTGCACCGGATGGCGGCGGAGCGGGCGGCCGGGATTCTCGCCGTCGTGCTGATGCAGGCCCGCCAGGAGGAGGAGCTCGCGGCGCGCGGCCGGGGCGACTTCCTGACGGATCTCGCGGAGGGCCGGATCACGCCGGAGGACGCGCCGGCGCAGGCCCGCGTGCTGGGCTTCAAGCCGGGTGAGATGCCGCTGCTGCCGGTGGTGATGCGGCTGGCCCCCGAGCTGTCCGTGTCGGGGAACTGGGCACTGCTGGCACGGGCGGTGCTGGAGGAACTCTCATCGGTGGGTGTGCCGGTGCTGCTCGGCGTGCGGCCCGTGGAGGGTCGGGTTCCGGTGCTGCTGGGGCTGCGGTCGGAGACGGAGCGCACGGCGGTCGCGGACCGGGTCGCGGCGGCGCTGCGCGCCGGCGTGGAGCGGGCCGGTCTTGAGCGTGCCGGCTCGCATCCGCCGGTCGTGGTGGTGGGCGTGGCGGGCGGCTGGGCGGCGGCCGGAGCGGGGCTGCGGCACGCGGCGGAGACGGCGACGGCCGCGCACGGTCTCGGCGACCGGCCCTGGTACGACGCCCGGCGCCTGGACATCGATCTGCTTCTGTGGCGGCTGCGGGACCATCCGGATCTGGCGGCGTTCGTGGACCGGGCGATCGGTCCGCTGCGCGATCACGACCGCACCTCGCGCCCTCCGCTGCTGCCGACGTTGGAGACGTATCTCGCCCACGCGGGCCGCAAGGCGGAGACGGCACGCGAACTGCACCTGAACCGCCAGACGTTGTACAACCGGCTGGCCCGCATAGGCGAGCTCCTCGGCACCGATCTGGACGACCCCCAGGCCGTCCTGGCCCTGAGCCTTGCCCTGCGCGCCCGCCGCCACACGTCGTAGCGCCGGAGCGGTCCGCCGAGCAGCCCGTTCACCGTGTCCGGGCTGCCGCCAGCGGCTGCGTCAACTCGTCGTAGACGCTGAGCACTTGAGCGATCGTGTCGTCCTCCGTCGGCCAACTCGCGGCCTGCGCACGCCCCGCGTCCACCAGCTCCGCACGCCGCTCCGGATCGCCGAGCAGCCTGACCACCGCCCGCCCGAGCGCCTCAGCGTTCCCGTACGGTACGAGCTCCGCCGCGTCCCCCACGAGTTCGGGCACCCCTCCGACCGCGGTGGCGACCAGCGGAACGCCGAGCCGCAGCGCCTCCTGGGCCAGCACCGAGCGCGCCTCCCACCGACTGGACAGCACGGCCAGATCGGCGACGGCGAGGAGTTCCGCGACGTCGTCGCGGCTGCCGACGATCCGTACGGGCAGCTCCTCGTTCCGGATCCGGCGCTGCAGAGCGGCCCGCTCGCGCCCCTCCCCCACGATGATCAGCAGCGGTACGGGGTCGATTTCACGCCATACCCGTGCGGCGTCGAGCAGCATGTCGTACCCGTGGTGCGGTACGAGACTCCCGTACGACATGATCAACGGACGTTCCACCGCACCGAGTTCGGCCCGCGTCTTGTTTTCGTGGACGAGGGCGGCAGGGGGCGACACCGGGGCGGAGACCGGCGAGAGCCGGGCATCGCGCGCGCCTCGGAGCCGCGCCCGGTCGACCAGGTCCGATGTCGTACCGAGCACAACCGCCGCCGTACGGGCGGCCCTTCGCTCCATCAGGTGGAGCAGCCGGCTACGGGCGCCTTCGGCGTGCGCGCGGGCGTGCCAGGTGACGACCAGCGGGACACTCCGGCCGCCGAGCGCGAGAGCGGCGCGCACGGCGGCGTGCAGACCGTGCGCGTGGACCACGTCCGCCGTCAGGCAGGCGGTACGCAGCGCGGCGACGGCCGCGGGATCGCTGCGCCGCGGTACGGGGGTGAACCGGGCGCCCGTACCGGAGAAGTCGTAGGCGTGGTCCAGTTCGGCCGGGGCGCAGACGGTGACGTGCACGCCTCTCGCCACCAGCCCCGCGGCCAGCGAGCCGACGTGGGCGCTGCTGCCCGCGCTGCCGCCGCCCAGGACTTGGACCGTACGCAGCTGTGACACGTTGAATGGCTCCCGGGAGTCCCTGTGTCCCTCCCGGCAAGGTTTGCCCCGTCGCGTCGTCCAGCACGCACGCTCGCACGCACTGGACGACGCTCCTTCCGGGCAGAACCTTGCCGGTCACGGCACTAGTCGGGGTGATGGCACCGCCAAGGATGCCAGTCCGTACGCACGTTCCGGCACAGTCGGGCCACTGTCGCGGTGCATACAACAGCAACCGGTCGTGGCGTACCACTCGTACGGGTGATGAAGCGGCGCAATGTTGCCGTGGTCGTGCGCCCGGGACTTCCCGTCAGCGGTCCGCCGTCAACTGGGCGAGCCGGCTGACCCGGTCCCCGTACACCGTCGCCGCGACGAGTCCCGCCGCATGGGCGACGAGCCCGGCCCGGCCACGGCCCGCGACGATGGCGACCCCGACCGCGGCGCCCAGGGCGTGGGCCCCGGTGTCCCCGATCATGGTGCGCTCCCCCAGGTCGTCGGCTACGAGGGCCGCCACTGCCCCCATCGGTGCGGCGGCGAGCGGGCCGCCCAACAGGCCCGGGGCCCCGAGGGCGAGCACGGTGGCGGCGGCCGCGGCGGGCCGTACGTCCGTCAGATTGACGAGGTGCGCGGTCGCGGCGATCACCACCCCGGCGAGGATCCGGTCGACGGGCCGGTCCTTGAGCAGCGCACCGGCGGCGAGCCCGGCGGCCCCGATTCCGAACAGCTTCACCGCGCCGCTCGTCACCTCACCGCCCCGCAGAGCCCCCAGGTGGGCGCGGAACCCGCGGCGCGGATCGTCCGTACCGACAAGGTCGTCGTACGCCCCGCAGCCGCCTGCCGCGAGTACGGCGAGCGCGGCGGCGTACTTGGTACGGGCCGGGAGGGGGAGGACGGCGGTTCCGGCTGCGGCGCCGAGGGCGACGGCCGGTCCCGCGTACAGATCGACGGTGCGGCCCGCGTAGTTGGTGCGCTGCCAGCCCCTGCGCGGCCGGGTCCGCAACGCCCGGTACACACCCCCCGCGACGGCGGCTGCGACGGCACCGGACACGGCGGCCCTGCTGAATGCTGCTCCCATACGGGCCAGGCTACGCACCCGTCCGCAGGCTCCGCCCGGCGGCCGCCCCGTACGGAGACCACCGGGCGGACCCCGGCAATTCGGCACAGACGCGCGTCGACCGGCCGCGCAGCCCCCCGCTACTTGTGCGCGTCGAACCCGCTACCCGTGCGCGCCGCCCCCGCTACCCGTCCGCCCGCGCCGCGGCCAGCAGTTCCTCCGCATGGGCCCGTGCCGTCTGCGAGTCCTCCTGGCCCGCGAGCATCCGGGACAGCTCCCGTACCCGGTCCTCGCCCTCCAGGACCGTGACCCCGCTGCTGGTCACCGACCCGTCGACCGTCTTCTCGACCAGCAGCTGCCGGTCGGCGAAGGCCGCCACCTGCGGCAGATGCGTCACGACGACGACCTGCGCGGACCTGGCGAGCTTCGCGAGCCGCCGCCCGACCTCGACGGCGGCCTTGCCGCCGACCCCCGCGTCGACCTCGTCGAAGAGGTACGTGGGTACGGGATCGGAGCCGGCGAAGACCACCTCGACGGCGAGCATCACCCGGGACAGCTCACCGCCCGACGCGCCCTTGGCGATCGGCCGCGGCTGCGCGCCGGGGTGCGGGGCCAGCAGCAGCTCGACCTCGTCGGCGCCGGACGGCCCGTAAGCCACGCTCCGCCCGCCGATCTCGATGCCGGACGCCTCGTCGGCCGCCTCGGTCTGCCGGATGTCGAAGGAGACCCGGGCATGCGGCATGGCCAGGGAGGCCAGCTCCGCGGTCACCGCCTCGGCGAAGCGCTCCGCCGCACCCGTACGCGCATCGGTCAACGTCTGTCCGAGGCCGGAGAGTTCGGCGCGCAGCGCGTCCCGATCCGCCGTCAGCTCGCCGATGCGGTCGTCGTCGCCCTCCAGTGCGGTGAGCCGGGCGTCTCCTTCCTCGGCCCAGGCGAGCACGGCGGTGATGTCCTCGCCGTACTTGCGGGTGAGGCCGGTGAGCGCGGCGCGCCGCTCCTCCACCGCGGCGAGCCGCAGCGGATCGGCGTCCAGCTGGTCGGCGTACCCGGCCAGTTCGCCCGCCACGTCGGCGAGCAGGATCGAGATCTCGCCGATCCGGTCGGCGAGCGCGGCCAGCGCCGGATCGTGGGCCCGTACGGCGTCCAGGGACCGTCCGGCGGCCGCGACCACGGTCGTCGCGTCGACGCCCTCCGGGTCCTCCGGGTTGCCCGCGAGCGCGGTGTGCGCGAGGGACGCCGCGGAGGCGAGCGCTTCGGCGTGGCCGAGCCGCTCGGCCTCGGCGGCCAGGTCGCCGTCCTCACCCGCCCGTGGTTCGACCCCGGCGATCTCGTTGAGCCCGAAGCGCAGCAGATCCGCCTCCTGGGCGCGTTCGCGGGCGCGCGTGGTCAGCTCGTCGAGCTCCGTGGCGACGGTCCGCAGCCGCCGGTACGCCGCCGCGTACTCGGCGTGCGGCACGGCGACACCGTCGCCCGCGTACCGGTCGAGTGCCTGTCGCTGCCGCGCGGGCTTGAGCAGCCCCTGCTGGTCGGTCTGGCCGTGCACGGCGACGAGTTCGTCGGCGAGCTCGGCGAGCACTCCCACCGGCACGGACCTGCCGCCGAGATGCGCCCGGGAGCGCCCCTCCGCGGAAACGGTCCGGCTGATCAGCAGCGCGCCGTCGTCGAACTCGGCCCCGGCCTCCTCGGCCCGCAGGGCCACGGCGTCGCCGTCGGACACCGTGATCCGCCCCTCGACGACGGCGGCCTTGGCCCCGATCCGTACCAGGGCGGGATCGGCACGCCCGCCGAGCAGCAGCCCCAGGCTGGTGACGACCATGGTCTTGCCCGCGCCGGTCTCACCCGTCACCGCGGTGAAACCGGGCGACAGCTCGACCACCGCGTCGTCGATGACTCCGAGCGACCGTATCCGCATCTCCTCCAACACGGACATGACCTTACGAGGTCCGGGCCCCGATGTGCGACGGACCCCGCCCTCCAGCGTTCACTCTCCCGTGTGCACCTTCGGAATGTGCACCGCCCCCGGGAAGATGTCCGCCGGTCATTGCGGCGCGCCCCGCCACCCCGAGACGGGCAGTGCGAACTTCGCGACCAGCCGGTCCGTGAACGAGGCGTGGTGCAGCCTTGCCAGCCGTACGGGCACCGCACCGCGCCGCACCTCGACCCGCGCGCCCGCGGGCAGCTCCACGGTCCTGCGTCCGTCGCACCAGAGCACCCCGTGCGGGGTGTGCTGCTGGACCTCGACGGCGAGCACCGAGGTCGGCGAGGTCACCAGCGGCTTGGCGAACAGCGCGTGGGCGCTGATCGGCACCATCAGCAGCGCCTCGACCTCGGGCCAGACGACGGGGCCGCCCGCCGAGAAGGCGTAGGCGGTCGATCCGGTCGGGGTCGCGCAGACGATCCCGTCGCAGCCGAAACCGGTCACCGGGCGGCCGTCGATCTCCAGGACGACCTCCAGCATCCGCTCGGGCGACACCTTCTGCACGGCCGCTTCGTTGAGCGCCCAGTCGGTGTGGACGATGTCGCCGTTGCTGCGCACGACGACGTCGAGCGTCATGCGTTCCTCGACCTGGTACGCCCGGGTGACGACCCGGTCGACGACCTTGTCCAGGTCGTCGCGCTCGGCCTCGGCGAGGAAGCCGACCCGGCCGAGGTTGACGCCGAGCATCGGCACCCCTGAGGCCCGGGAGAGCTCGGCGCCGCGCAGCAGCGTCCCGTCCCCGCCGAGCACGACCAGCAGCTCACAACCGTCCACGGCTGCCGGCGTGGTGTCCGTGGCCGTCTCGACGGACGGCGGCAGCGGCAGATCGGCCGCCTCGGTGGCCAGCACGCGGACGCCGAGGCCGCTGCGGAGCAGTCCCTGCACGACCAGCTCGGCGCTGCGGATCGCGGCCGGGCGGCCGGTGTGTGCCAAAAGAAAGACAGTTCGTGCCGCATTCGTCGTCAACGAGGCCCCTCCGCCACTGCACGGTCGACATCCGCGGGATCCAGCTCAGGTGCTCCGGCCCGCAGCCAGAGAAAGTACTCGACATTTCCCGCGGGCCCCGGCAGCGGGCTCGCCGTCACCCCCCGCACTCCGAGGCCCAGCGCCCACGCCCGGCGCGCCACCTCCCGTACCGCTTCTGCCCGCAACTCGGGGCTGCGCACCACACCGCCGCTGCCGAGCCGCTCCTTACCGACCTCGAACTGCGGCTTGACCATGAGGACCAGGTCCGCGTCGGGGGCGGCGCAGCGCGCCAGGGCGGGCAGGACAAGGCCAAGCGGGATGAACGACAGATCGCCGACCACCAGGTCCACCGGCTTCCCGTCGATCGCTTCGAGCGTCAACTCCCGCACGTTGGTGCGGTCCTTCACGGTGACGCGCGCATCGGACTGGAGCGACCAGGCGAGCTGCCCGTAGCCGACGTCGACGGCGACGACATGACCGGCGCCGGCCCGCAGCAGTACGTCGGTGAAGCCGCCGGTCGACGCCCCGGCGTCCAGCGCCCGCCGCCCTTCGACCTTCAGCCCGAGGGGCACGAAGGCGGCGAAGGCGCCGGCGAGCTTGTGCCCGCCGCGCGAGACGTATTCGGGGTCGCTGTCGTCCTTGATCACGACGACAGCGGCGCTGGTCTCGACCTGGGTGGCGGGTTTGGTCGCGGTGTTGCCGCCGACGGTCACCCGCCCTGCGGCGATCAGCTGGCTCGCATGCTCGCGTGAGCGGGCGAGATTACGGCGTACCAGCTCGGCGTCGAGGCGGCGTCGTGCCACTCCTGCCACGTTCGGTTCAGCTCCTGTTGTCGTACGAGGGCATCGGTGCGGGTACCGGTGCGGGTGCGGGCCTGGCGTCCAGCGCGGTCAGCGCGTCGCGCAGCCCACGATGTACATCCTCGTACACCTCGATGTGTCCGTCCGCCGGTAGGTGGTCCGCATCGGCGAGACGCTCCAGCCGCGCGTCGACCCCGGCGTTGCCGGTGGGGGTGCGTCCGATGCCGAGGGGCGCGGGTGCGGCGGGTTCGGGAGAGGGCGCCGCGGCCGGGGCCGGAGTCGCGCCCTCGCCGTCCGGGGTTCCCGCGGACGGGTCCTCCGCCACATCCACGGGGGCCGCTCCGGGCGCTGTTCCGGGCGCCGTCCCGGGCCCCGGCATCGAGTCGCTCATGCGGGAAACGCTACCGCGAAGGCCTGCGGTACCGTCGATCGCAATGGCGACCATGGCGGAGTGCCGCAGCGCACTCGACAAACTTTCCGACAACCTCGCGGGGGCCGACGGCGACGTGCGCAGCGCGGCCGCCCTCGACCGCTCCCTGAGCTGCCACATCAAGGATCTCGAGGTCACCTTCACCGGCCGGCTGGCCAATGGCCGGATCCAGGTCCTGGACACGGTCGAGGGCCCGCCCCGGGAGAAGGCGGAGATCCGGCTCGCGATGACCGGCGACGACCTGGTGGCGATGGTGAACGGCGAGCTGAACTTCGCCAAGGCGTGGGGTTCGGGCCGGGTCCGGCTGGAGGCCGGCTTCCGCGATCTGCTGAGGCTCAGGTCTCTGCTGTAGCCGCGGGACGGGCCGTTTCCCTGAGAGCGGTCCCGGGCGGTCAGCGCGGTCAGCCCCGGGCCGATACCCCGGCGGACGCCTTGCCCTGCACGCCCACCCTGCCGCTCCGCGGCTTGCGCGCGGCCGGCACCACCAACGGCGTCCCCGTCTCCGGATCGTCGATGACCTGGCAGCGCAGCCCGAAGACCCGCTCCACCAGCTCCGCGGTGACGACCTCGCCCGGCGCCCCCTCGGCGATCACCTCGCCCTCCCGCATCGCGATGAGGTGCGTGGCGTACCGCGCGGCGTGATTCAGATCGTGCAGGACGGCCACCAGGGTGCGTCCCTGCGACTCGTGCAGCTCCGCACAGAGGTCGAGGACATCGATCTGGTGCTGGATGTCGAGGTACGTCGTCGGCTCGTCGAGCAGCAGCAGCGGTGTCTGCTGGGCGAGCGCCATGGCAATCCAGACCCGCTGCCGCTGCCCGCCGGACAATTCATCGACATAGCGATCCGCAAGCACGCCGACTCCGGTCGCCGTCATCGATTCCTCGACAATGCGCTCGTCGTCCGGCGACCACTGACGCAGCAGCCCCTGGTGCGGGTACCGGCCGCGCCCGACGAGGTCGGCCACCGTGATGCCGTCCGGTGCGATGGAGGACTGCGGCAACAGCCCCAGCGTCTTGGCGACCTTCTTCGCCGGCATCCCATGGATCGTCCGCCCGTCCAGGAGCACCCGCCCGCTGGTCGGCTTCAGCATCCGCGAAAGCGCGCGCAACAGGGTCGACTTGCCACAGGCGTTGGGGCCGACGATCACCGTGAAAGAGTTGTCGGGAATCTCGACCGAGAGATTCTCCGCGATGACCCGCTGGTCGTAGCCGAGGGTCACCGAGTCCGCAGTGAGGCGCTGCATGGTCGTACTCCCGGAGTCGGAGGTGATCGGGTGCGAGGGCCATCCGGACGGCGGCACACCACACAGAGGTGAAGTTAGGTTAGCCTACCCTCTCCCATGCTCGCCTTTATGTTCGATTCACCGGGAGCCGTCCGCCCTACAGCCCCAGCCTGGCGACCGCCTTCCCACTGTCCAGCCCGCACGAGCCGTCCCCGGCGTAGGACCATGCCGCCGCACAGAGCGCCCGCAGCCCGTCGAGCACATCCCCGTCCCCCTCCAGCACCAGGGCGTCGCCGCGCACCGAAGCCGTCCAGCCGCCACAGCCGAATGCGTCGCCCGTACGCGTCACTTCGGGCTGCCCGGTCAGCAGCCCCCGCAGATCGGCGTCCACATACGTCGGCCGGTGCTTCGGCTCGGCGGCCACCAACTGCGCCGCGTCCGTCACCCCGGTGAGCACCAGCAGCGAGTCCACACCGCCGTTGAACGCCCCCTCGATGTCCGTGTCCAGCCGGTCCCCGACCACCAGCGGGCGTTCGGCCCCGGTCCGCAGCACCGTCTCCCGGTGCATCGGCGGCAATGGCTTCCCGGCGACCTGCGGCTCGGCCCCGGTCGCGATCCGTACGACCTCCACCGCCGCACCGTTCCCCGGCGCGATCCCCCGGGCACTCGGAATCGTCAGATCCGTATTGGATGCGAACCACGGCACCCCGCGCGCGATCGCGTACGCCGCCTCGGCGAACCGCCCCCACGTCATGTCGGGCCCGCCGTACCCCTGCGCCACCGCGACCGGCTCGTCGTCCGCCGATTCCACCGGCACCAGACCGCGCTCCCGCAACGCGACGCGCAGCCCCTCGCCACCCACCACCAGGACCCGCGCTCCGGCAGGCAGTTGATCGGCGATCAGCCGGGCCACCGCCTGTGCCGAGGTGATCACATCGGCGGGCTCGGCCGGAACCCCGAGTTCGGTCAGATGCTCGGCCACCGCGGCCGGGGTCCGCAGCGCATTGTTGGTCACATACGCGAGGTGCATCCCGCCGTCCCGCGCCGCTCCCAGCGAGTCGACGGCGTGGACGATCGCGTGGCCGCCCGCGTACACCACCCCGTCGAGATCGAGCAGCGCCGTGTCGTACGCCTCGTTCAACGCGGTGCTGCTGCCGCCCGGCCTGGTCCTGCTCGCCTGACTCATTCTTTGCGCTCCTCATTCCATGCTTCTGTCCCGATCATCGCGCATCGCGGCCGCGCACATACCATGCAGAAATGAACACATCAGGTCCGGCAGGCCAGGGATTGCGTCTGATCCCGTTCCGTGGACTGCGATACGTCCCCGAGCGCGTCGGCAGTCTCGCCGCGGTGACCTCGCCGCCGTACGACGTCGTGGTGCGCCCCGACGGGCTGCATCACCTGGAGTCGGCGGATCCGCACAACATCGTCCGGCTGATCCTGCCGCAGGCCGACACCGCCGAGGCCCGCCACGCGCAGGCGGCCGAGACCCTGAACCGCTGGCTGGCCGAGGGCATACTCGCTCCTGATCCCGAGCCCGCCCTGTACGTCTACGAACAGCGCAACGACGAGATCCTGCAACGCGGCATCGTCGGCGCACTGGCGCTCTCCGACCCGGCCGACGGCATCGTCCTGCCGCACGAGGACGTGATGGCGCACGTCGTCGAGGACCGGGCCGACCTGATGCGGACCACGGCCGCCCACCTCGAACCCCTGCTGCTCACGTACCGCAACAACGGCGACGGTTCGGGCGCGACCGCCGTCATCGAGCGGACCATCGAGCGACCACCGCTGCTCGCCACCACCACCGAGGACGGTTACAGCCATCGGCTCTGGGCGGTCACCGACGCGGCCGACCGGGCCGAGATCGAAGCCGATCTCGCCCACCACCAGGCCCTGATCGCCGACGGCCATCACCGCTGGGCCACCTACCTCCGCCTCCAGCAGGAGCACACCGCTCCCGGCCCCTGGGACTTCGGCCTGGTCCTCCTCGTCGACACGGCCCGCTACCCGCTCCGGGTCCGCGCCATCCACCGGCTGCTGCACCGCCTCCCGGTCGCCGACGCCCTCACAGCGCTGAACGGCCTCTTCCGCATCCGCGACGTCGCGGGCCCCCTCCCCGAGGCCCTGGACGCACTCGCCGAGGCGGCCGCCGAAGGCAACGCGTTCCTGCTCGCGGGCGACGGCGGCTTCCATCTCGTCGACCGCCCCGACACCGGCCTTCTGCACCGTACGATTCCGGCCGACCGCCCGACCGCCTGGCAGACCCTCGACGCGACGGTCCTGCACGCGGCTCTGCTCGACCACGTCTGGCAGATCCCCGACGCCCCGGAACACATCGCGTACATCCACGACACCGCGGCAGCCGTCGAACAGGCCGAACGTCACAACGCCACGGCGGTCCTCATGCATCCGGTACGCGAGGAGGTCGTCCGGGACCTCGCCCGGCAGGGCGTCACCATGCCCCGCAAGTCGACCTCCTTCGGCCCCAAGCCGGCCACCGGCCTGGTCCTGCGAAGCCTCACTCTCGATTGACGCACGCGGCAACAAAAAAGGGCGGCACCCCTTCCGGAGTGCCGCCCTCTCTCATGCCTTACGCCTCGGACGTGCCGTCCGTGTCCGTGGCCTCGCCCTTGTCGTCGTCCGCGACGTCGTTCTCGTCGCTGTCCTGGTCCTCGTCGTCACCGAGGGCATCGACGAACTCGACACCGTCCAGTTCGGCGAGCCGGTCCGAGGCATCGGTGGCGCCGTCCTTGTCGGCCTCCAGCGCCTTCCCGAACCACTCACGCGCCTCGTCCTCGCGCCCCGCCGCCAGCAGTGCGTCCGCGTACGCGTAGCGCAGCCGCGGCGTCCATGGGTGCACGGCGTTCGAGGCGAGCTCGGAGCTCTGCAGCGTGACGATGGCGGCATCGATCTGCCCCATGTCCCTGCGGGCCCCCGCAGCCACCAGACGCATCTCGACCTGACCGGCCTTGTCCAGCTTCTGCACCTCGGGCTCGCCGGCCATGGCCATCGCCCGCTCGGGCCGCCCGAGTCCACGCTCGCAGTCCGCCATGACGGGCCACAGCTCCACGGAACCGGTCATCCGCTTGGCCGCCCGGAACTCCGCCAGCGCCTCCGAGTACTTCTGCGTCGCGTACGCGGCAAACCCGGCCGCCTCGCGCACCGCAGCGACCCGCGAGGCCAGCCGCAAGGCGATCCGCGAGTACGCGTACGCCTGCTCGGGGTCCTCGTCGATCAGCCGGGCCACCATGACGAGGTTCCTGGCAACGTCCTCGGCAAGCGTCTTCGGCAGGCTCATCAGCTCCTGCCGCACACCCTTGTCGATCTCGTCACCGGTGACGTCGTCAGGGATCGGAAGCCGCTTGATGGGCTCACGGTCCCGGTCGTCCCGCCGCTCGTACCCACCCCGGTCGTCGCGCCCGCGGTAACCGCCCCGGTCGCCACGGTCGTCGCGACGCGGCCCACGGTCGCGGTCGCGGTCGTCCCGACGGAACCCGCCACCACGGCTGTCATCGTCCCGACGCGGCCCACGCGGCCGGT
>NZ_JBHVSY010000006.1:379993-388914 GCF_042884935.1 Streptomyces sp. NPDC058092 | reverse complement strand
TGCAACGTCGCACCGATGTCCGACGTACGCGTCGTCGTCATCGACTGCACCGACACCGGCGCATCCCCGCCCACCGCAACCGACCCGACCTGGATGCGCCGCGAGTGGCGGCGCATCGCGAGCGGCCGGGCCGGCAGCTCGGGGAGACCCAGTGCGACCGGCTCTCCAGCGGTCATGACGTCACCGGCTCCCGGAGACGGTCTCGCGCGCGGCGCGCAGGGATTCCTTCAGCGATCCCATGGTGGCGAGGACGGCGGTGGGCTCGTAGCCGCAGTGCGCCATGCAGTTGGCGCAGCGCGGGTCCTTGCCGCGGCCGTACTTGTCCCAGTCGGTCTCCTCGATGAGTTCCCGGTACGTGGGGACGTACCCGTCGCTCATCAGGTAGCAGGGCCGCTGCCAGCCGAAGAGCGAGTAGTTCGGGATCGCCCACGCGGTGCACGGGAAGTCGGCCTTGCCCTCCAGGAAGTCCAGGAAGAGCGGCGAGTGGTTCAGCCGCCAGCGGGACCGGTTGCCGCCCGCGAACGACTTCTTGAAGAGTTCCCGGGTCTGCTCGACGCCGAGGAAGTGCTCCTGGTCGGGCGCCTTCTCGTACGCATAGGCGGGCGAGATCATCATCTCGTCGACCTTCAGGTCGTCGTTGAGGTAGTTGAGGACCTCGATGACGGTCTGCGGGGTGTCGGTGTTGAAGAAGGTGGAGTTCGTGGTCACCCGGAAGCCGCGTCGCTTGGCCTCCTTGATCGCCGCCACCGCCTCGTCGAACACGCCTTCCTTGGCAACCGATTCGTCGTGCCGCTCCCGCAGCCCGTCGATGTGCACGGCAAAGGCGAAGAACGGCGAGGGCGTGAATTTCTCGATCTTCTTCCGCAGCAGCATCGCGTTGGTGCAGAGGAAGACATACTTCTTCTTCGCCACCAACTGCCGCACGATTTCGTCGATCTGCGGGTGCATCAGAGGTTCGCCACCAGCGATGGAAACCATCGGGGCGCCCGATTCCAGTACCGCGCCGACAGCCTGGGCAACCGGCATGCGCTGCTTCAGAACTCCGGCCGGATGCTGGATCTTCCCGCAGCCCTCACACGCCAGATTGCAGGCGAACAAAGGCTCCAGCTCGACAATGAGCGGGAATTTGTCCCGCTTGCGGAGCTTCTGTTCAATGAGGTACGTCGCAACCTTGATGGTCTGACGGAGCGGCATGGCCATCTAGCTCACCTCCTGGGGAGCAGCAGAGATCGGTGCCATTCATAGAAAGCCGGCAGGACGGCACGGAGAACACGGAAAGCCGATATTCCACCGCGTATCGTCCCGATGCGGACGAGCTCGTGCTCCGGAGCGTCCACGACCACCCGTACGGCCGCAACCGGGCGCGGCCCGGACCGCAGGGCGGCGCGAAGGGTGGCGGCGGACTCCATGTCCACCGCGATCGCTCCGGTGGCCTGCAGCTCGGCCCGCTCATGTCCGCGTACGACATGGGCGGAGCCGGTCAGCGGACCGGTGTGGACGGTGCGGCCGGGCACGGTCCGGGCAACGGCCTCGGCGAGCAGGACCGTGCCGGTACAGGCCGTCGGGTCCCCGGCTCCCCGGGTCTCGTCGGCGACCACCAGGTCCCCGGGGTGCATACCGGGTGACAGCCCGGCGCAGAAACCGGAGGCGAGGACCGCCGTGCCGGGTACCCGGTCCTGACCGAGCGCCTGTGACACGGCCGCCTCGGCGGCCTTGGCGCCCATGCCCGTACGCAGTACGGTCACCGGGCCCGGAGCCGCGCCGGCCCTGCCTCTGCCGCTGCGCAGGGCGAATTGCTCGATGCCGAGCGCACAGGCGATCAGCAGCGGGGCTGCGGAGCCGGCCGGCCCCGGACCATCGCCCATCAGGCCCCCTTGCGGGTGGCCGTGCGGTCGGCGAAGGGTTCGCCGTGCACGTACCGCCCGAGTGCGGTGAGCGGGAAGACCTGTCGGTAGAGGTGGTAGTTGATGGAGAAGTCCCAGGGGAAGCCGGTGCCGGTGAAGTACGGCTCGTCCCAGGAGCCGTCGGCCTGCTGGGTCTCGGTGAGCCAGCGCACTCCCCGCTCCACGGCCACGCTGTCCCGCCGCCCCGCGGCGAGCAGCGCGAGCAGTGCCCACGCGGTCTGGGAGGCGGTCGAGGCACCGTGCCCGATCCACTTGTCCTCGTGGTACGAGCGCAGGTCCTCGCCCCAGCCGCCGTCGTCGTTCTGCACGGACTCCAGCCAGCCGACCGCCCGGCGGATCGCCGGATGCGTGCCGGGCAGCCCGGCGGCCACCAGTGCGGGCACCACCGACCCTGTCCCGTATACGTAGTTGACGCCCCAGCGGCCGAACCAGCCGCCGTTCGGGTCCTGTTCGGCCAGCAGCCACTCGATGCCGCGCCGGGTGGCGGGGTGCGCGGACCGTCCCTCGACGGCGAGCATCTCCACCACGTGCCCGGTGACGTCCGCGGACGGCGGGTCGATGACCTCACCGAAGTCGGAGAAGGGCAGCCGGTTGGGGAACGGACTGGTGTTGTCCGCGTCGAAGGCGCCCCAGGCCCCGTTGCGGGACTGCATGCCGAGGTTCCAGCGCACTCCGCGCTTGATGGCGGCCTCGATCCGTGCCGTGTCGGGGTGGTGGACCCGACGCAGCGCGAGGACCACCTCCGCGGTGTCGTCGATGTCGGGGTAGTTGTCGTTGTGGAACTCGAACGCCCAGCCACCCGGGTCGAGACGCGGGCGGCGTACGGACCAGTCGCCGGGCCGGGCGATCTCCTCGCCGAGCATCCAGTCCGCGGCCTTCACGAGTGCCGGGTGGTCGGGACGGACCCCGGCGTCGGCGAGGGCGATGGTGGCGAGGCAGGTGTCCCAGACCGGGGACTGGCAGGCCTCGATCATCCGGGCGCCGTCCTCGCGCCAGACGGCGAACCGGTCGAGCGATTCGAGTCCGGCCCGCATCACCGGGTGGTCCAGGTCGTAGCCGAGCAGGTGCAGCGCGATGACGGAGTACACGGCGGGTGGCTGGATGCCGCCCCAGCAGCCGTCGTTCTCCTGGCGTTCGATGATCCAGCGGGCCGCGGCGTTCATGGCGGACCTGCGCAGCTTGCGCGGTGCGATCCGGTGGTAGAGGTGCAGCGCCTTGTCCAGGCGCTGGAAAACACCGTCCCAGCTCACCGCAGGAGCGGTGCGTCCGGGCGGGTTCGGATGATGTGGATCGGTGTGCAGCTCGTCGAGCGCGAAGGGGGCCGGGCGCACCGGCCGCTTCGCCGAGACGATGGTGAGCGGCACGATGGTCTGGCGGGCCCAGCAGCCGAAGTCATAGATGTTGAGGGGAGCCCATTTGGGAAAGAACATCAGCTCGGGCGGCATCTGAGGCAGGTCGTCCCACTTCCACCAGCCGAAGAGGGCGAGCCAGATCCGGGTGAAGACGCGGCTCGCCGCGATTCCGCCCTGTTCCCTGATCCATCCCGCGGCCCGGGCCATGTGCGGTTCGTCCGGCCGGTCTCCGGCCAGCCGCAGTGCCACGTACGCCTCGATGGTGGTGGAGAGCTCGCCGGGGCCGCCGTGGAAGGTGGCCCAGGTGCCGTCGCCGAGCTGTTCGCCGCGGATGAAGCGGCCCGCCGCCTGGACGACGGCCTGGTCCTGGATGCCGAGGAATTGACGGAGCATCAGGTCTTCGGCGTCCATGGTGACGTTGGTGGCGAGGTCGCCCTTCCACCAGCCCTGCTCGTCCTGCCTGCCGAGGAGATGCTCCACCGAGCGTTCCGCGGCCCGCCGCGCGGCGGCCTGTACGTCGTCCGCGGCGATGGTTGTATCGGTCGGATTGCTGGCCGAGGCTGCGCGGGGGTTCACAGCCCCGGTGCTTCCGTCGGTCGTCGCTGTCATGGCTTCCCCTTCGTGCAGTTTGGTCCTCTGCTGTGCTGGGGTCTCCGTCGGCCGGCGCCCGGACGGGCACCGGCCGGCGACTGCGAGTCATATGGAGCAGATAGTGATCATCTCTTTCGTACGACGACGAAGTCAGCGAGCGCTGTGAGCTGCGCCCGCACGGTGGGCGGCATCTCGACGCGGTGCAGTGCCTCGATGGCGACCGCATGCTGTCGACGGGCCTCCTGGGCGGTCCATTCACGGCCGCCCGCCTCCTCGATGAGCGCCGCGCGGGCGGCGAACTCCTCTTCGGAGAAGCTGTCGAAATCACTGCTCTTGGCGTCGGCGGCGAGCAGTTCACCGAGGCGCTCCGAGGCCGGTCCGCCCGCGGCGAGCGCGGCGACGACCGGCAGCGACTTCTTGCGCTGGCGCAGATCGCTCCAGGTCTGCTTGCCGGTGGACCCGGGGTCGCCCCAGATGCCGAGCAGATCGTCGACGGCCTGGAAGGCGAGGCCGAGGTGGTGACCGTACGCCTCCAGGGTGTCGGCGGTACGGTCGTCGGCGCCGCCGAGGACCGCGCCGATGGAGCAGGCGCAGGCGAGCAGGGCGCCGGTCTTGTTGCCCTCCATCTCCAGGCACTCCTCGACGGTGACCCGCTCGCGGTGCTCGTAGGAGATGTCCTGGGCCTGACCGTCGATGAGCTTGCGGGTGGCGACGGTCAGCCGGCGGGCCGCCCGGCCCGCCTCGACGGTGCCGAGCTCCAGCAGGATCTCGTTGGCGAGCGCGAAGAGCGCGTCGCCGACGAGGATCGCCTGGGCGGGGCCGTGCACCTTCCAGACGGTGTCGCGGTGGCGGCGCTGTTCGTCGCCGTCCATCAGGTCGTCGTGCAGCAGCGAGAAGTTGTGCACGAGTTCGACCGCCACGGCGCCGGGGACCCCTGCCTCGGCGGCGGCACCGGCCGCCTCCGCGGACAGCAGGGCGAGCGCCGGGCGGACGGCCTTGCCGCCGTCGCCGTCGGAGGGCCGTCCCTGGGCGTCGATCCAGCCGAAGTGATAGGCGGCGACGGTGTCCATGGGCGGTGCGAGCCGGTCAACGGCGGCCCGGAGCACCGGCGTGGAAAGGGCCCGTCCGCGCTCCAGAAGCGCGGTGACGTCCGTGTCGGCCACGGTGTCGAAAGCCGGATTCGCCGGGGTCACTGACTCTCCTCTTGTTCCGGTGGTACTGCTCATGCCGCCTCCTGCAGCGGATGTTCATGGGAGCGGCCGAGCGCCCGGAGCGCGGCGTCCGCCGCGCTGAACCCGCTGCGGACGGCACCCTCCATCGTCGCGGGCCAGCCGGTGGCCGTCCACGCTCCGGCCAGGCTGAGGCCGGGGGCACGGGTGCCGGCTCCGGGCCGCAGTCGGCCGACGCCGGGGGCGGGGGCGAAGGTCGCCGTGCGCTCCCGGGTGACGAAGAAGTCTCTGATCCCGGCCCCGCGGGCGGCCGGAAGGAGCCGCTCCAGCTCGGGCAGGTAGCGCGCCCGCAGCTCGGCGACGGGGAGGTCGATCTCCTCGTCCGCCGCGGACTGGGACACCGCGAGGTACTGCCCGGGGCCGGTGAGACCCGAGGCGTGCGTACGGTCGAAGACCCACTGGACCGGGGAGCCGAGCGCGGCGAAGAACGGGCGGCGCAGCACCTTGCGGTCGTAGACGACGTGCACGTTGAGGATCGGCGAGGTGCCGATGTCGAGCAGCCGCTCCGGCGCGTCGAGCGCCCCCGCGGGCAGCAGGTCGTGGGTCTCGCGCTGGGGGACGGCGAGGACGACGGTGTCCGCCTCGATCCGTTCGCCGCCGGCCTCGACGGCCCAACGGCCGTCCTCCGTACGGGTGACGGAGGACGCTCTGGTGCGCAGCTCGGTGCGTACCCCGGCGGAGTCGAGTGCCTTGCGGGCCAGTGTGTCGTGGACCTCGCCGAGCGGCACGCTCGCCCAGCCGATGTCGGCGGCGCCGGGCTCGGAGAGGAGTCCGGTCTTGAACACCTTCGCGGCGAGGGCCAGCGAGGAGTTCGGCGCGGTGGCGTTGAGCGTGGCGACGCCGACCAGGTCCCAGAGGGCCTCGATGGTGCGCGGCGACTGGCCGTGCCGGGTGAGCCAGCTACCGAAGTCGATGGCGTCGAGCGCGGGGTCGTCCGGGTCCAGGCGGCCCAGCGCCAGTGCGGCGCGTCCGACGCTCGCCCGCTCGGTGAGCGAGAGATGCGGATAGCCGACGAGTCCGGCGGCGAGGTGGAACGGCACGGGCAGCGCGTTGCGGCGCAGCCGTCCCAGCCGGGGGCCCGCGGGGCGTCCGACGTCGAGAACGGGCACGTCCAAACGGTTTTGCAGGGGCGCCAGGCGCGTTCCGTCGACGCGGTCGAGGAACCAGCGGTAGGCGGTGCAGCAGCGCAGGTAGACGTGCTGTCCGTTGTCGACCGTCAGTTCGCCGCGCCGGAAGGAGAAGGCGAGTCCGCCGAGCCGGGGCCGCCCTTCGAGCAGGGTCACGTCAAGCCTGGCGTCGGCGAGTCGCAGGGCCGCGGTGATGCCGGCGAGTCCGCCGCCGATCACGACCGCGTGGGAGGGACGCGGGGCGTCGTTCGTCATGCGCCCTCCTTTCGCCGGGTCACTTCAGTCAGGGACGCGTCAGTACACCAGAGGGTTGACCACCGATGGAAGCGCGTTTCCGTGCCGCACATGGTGCGCGAGATGTCCGTACGGCGCATCAGACACGCCCCCTGGCCGTCCGGCGGGAGACGTAGCGCGCGTCGAGACCCGAGAGTCCGCGCACCGCGACATACGCCTTCTCGTGGCCCGGCAGCGAGACCCGGCCACGCAGCACCGCCTCGGGGTCGCGCTCGATCCGGTCCAGCAGCCGGCGGTAGATGCCCGCCATGGCCGCGACGCAGGCGCCGCTGCGCCGGTCCAGCATCGGCAGCAGCCGGTATCCCTCGGCGAACAGGGTACGGGCACGCCGTACCTCGAAGTGGACCAGGCCCGCGAAGTCCGCGCCGGGCGGCGGAGTGGCCCGGTGGAACCCGGCCGAGCAGCCGAACTTGGCGAGATCGTCGGCGGGCAGATACGTACGCCCGTTGCCGGCGTCCTCGCGGACGTCGCGCAGGATGTTGGTCAGCTGGAGTGCGAGGCCGAGCGTGTCGGCGTACTCCGCTGCCCGGTCGGCGCCCGGAGCGCCCGGTTCCGTACCGAAAACACCCAGGCTGAGGCGGCCGATGGCGCCCGCGACACAGCGGCAGTAGACCTTGAGGTCGTCCCAGGTCTCGTAGGTCGCGCCGCGCACATCCATCAGCACGCCGTCGATGAGTTCGTCGAGCCCGCCGAGCGGGAGCGGGAATCTGCGCGCGGCGTCGGCGAGCGCGACGGCCACCGGGTCGGTGTCGTCCTCGTCGATCGCGCCGTCGCGGATCCGGCCCAGGACGGTGCGGGTGCTCTCCAGTCGGGTCCGCTTGATCTCCGGCTCCAGCTGGCCGTCACCGATGTCGTCGACGCGACGGGAGAAGGCGTACAGCGCCGACATGGCCTGTCGCTTCTCGGCCGGCAGCAGCCTGATGCCGTACGCGAAGTTACGCGCCTGCTGTCCGGTGACCGCCTCGCAGTAACTGTATGCGGCCTGTACCGGTGCCGACATGTACGTCGTCTGTCCCTCCACGGTCCGGCTCACCCCTCTCTACGCGCTCTTCGCAAGACAACTCCCACCTCGCGCAGCAGGCTGGGCTTGGTGGGCTTGGGCGGTCCGGGCAGTACGTCGAACCCGGCGGCCGCGATCGCGGTGAGGGCGGCACGCCCCCCTCCCACGAATCCGGCGAGAAGCAGCTTGAGCCTGCCGTGGACGCTACCCACCAAGGGGGTGCCTTCATTCAGCAGTTCCCGAGCGCGTTCTGCTTCGTACGCAACCAGTGAACGCACCGATGCGCCCCCCGAGGGGGCGGTCAGCTCGGCTTCGCGGACGTGGAACCGGGCCATGTCGTCCGCGGGCAGGTAGATCCGGTCGGCGGCGAGGTCCTCGGCGACGTCCTGGAGGTGCTCGACGATCTGCAGGGCCGTGCAGACGGCGTCGGAGCGGCGGATGCGTTCGGGGCTGGCGGTCCCGGTGATCTGCAGGACCAGCCGGCCCACGGGATTGGCGGAGAGCTCGCAGTAGGCGGCGAGCTCCTCGTACGTCCCGTAGCGGCGGACCTTCTGGTCCTGCCGGTTCGCCTCGATGAGGCCGAGGAAGGGTTCGGGGGTGAGCGAGCAGCGCCGCACGGTGGGGCGCAGCGCGCGCAGCAGGGGGTGGTGCGGACCCTCGCCCGCGCTGTCGAAGACCCGGCGCAGATCGGCCTCGAAGGCATCGAGCATGGCGAGCCGGTCGTCGGTCTGCTCGGGATCGAGGCCGAGGTGGCGGGCGTCCGCGCCGCCGGGGGCGAGGTCGCCGTCGCCGATGTCGTCGACGAGGCGGGCGTAGCCGTAGACGGCCATCAGGTCGTCACGCCAGGCGCGCGGCAGAAAGAAGGGGGCTACCGGGAAATTCTCGTCAGCGGCCTTGTCGAGGGTGCTGGGCGCGGCGGCATCGTGGTGCGCCTGCCGGGTAGGGGTCACCACCGACCGCCCGGCGCTGGGACGGCGTGAGCACCTCGGAGCTGGAGATTTTCCGTCATAGCCGTCACATCTCCCGTTCTACACTGCTGACCCAAAACATCCCATTCCGGACACGCCGCCCGCTCTGCCGAGTGCGGAGCACGCCGTCGGGCCGTATGGCCAGGCGGTATCGCCCCACTTGCAACGAATCAGCACCGGTACAGCTTACGTTGTACAACGCTCATCGATACGTCGGGGTCTTGCGCGCAGAGGAACAACGCGTCCTGCCCCGCCAACCTTCCCCGTGCGCAAGGAAATTGACGTCATCCGCCGGGAGGAGATCTTGTCCGGGGCGTACCGCCGGGCGTGCAGGCCGGCCGGCGGGATCCGCGGTCCGGACACCGAGGCGGGCGCCCCCCGCGCGGTGCGGCGGGGGGCCCGCCCCGGTCACGGGGCCGAAAAACCCCCGAATTTACGGGGGCGCGCGCGGACGCC